>CAZANL010000020.1:0-12689 GCA_964486115.1 uncultured Planctomycetota bacterium | reverse complement strand
CGATGTAGCGCACGGGGGCCGCGGAGTCGGGGGAGCTGACCAGGCCGACCTCGTGGACCGGAATGATGTTGGGGTGGGAAAGACTGGCCGCGACCGAGGCCTCGCGATGGAATCGGGTGTGCAGCTTCTCGTCGTCGCCGTCGCGCAGGATCTTGAGCGCGACCCGTCGTTCCAGGTCCGGGTCGCGTGCTTCGTACACCACGCCGATGCCGCCGCGCGCCACCTCACGTAGGATCTCGAATCGGCCCAGCCGGCGGGGCTGTCCGCGCGGTCCCTCCACGGTCGGTGCGATCGCTTCACCGCAGCCCGGGCAGATCTGCGCGCGAGAATCACACAGCCTGCCGCAGGCAGCGCAGGGGGTGACGGAGGAGGCCATGGTGGGTGTTAGCATACCAGATCAGAAAGCGGCTCGCGCTCCACATCTGGGGTGCAGTGAGCCCGAGCCCGGCGCCTCGTTCTGGGCGGGCGGCTGACGTTCCAGAAGCGAGCGATGCACCTCGGGAACTGGCGTCGACGCGGCTCTGTGTGGTGGCCGAGTTGAGCGACCGACTGGTCCGGACTCCGCTGTCGTGATAGCCTGACCGCCGGTGAAGACCACCATTGGACGCCTTTACGACGCATCGTGCCTGCTAGCAACTCTTGTGGTTTGCTTTTTGCCCCCGGTCTATCTGCTCTTCACGACGGTGGGCGACGTCGAGGGTTCGTTGTGGGAGGGGCTGTTCACTCCCCGCGAACTGAGGATGCTGCTTCGGACCGTCGGGATGGCGTCGATTGCCTCGGCCTTCGCGGGTCTGATGGGGTTGGCCTACGCGCTTTCGCAGCATCGGTCGGCCCGTGGCTGGCGTGCGTTACTCGCACTGGGCGCTCCGTTGGCACTATTGATGCCGCCTTACCTGATGGCGACGGCGTGGGCCAGATTGCTGGGAGGGCCTGACACGCCGGTCGAAATATATGGCTGGGCCGGCTCCGGCGTGGTCCTGGGCTCTTGCTTGTTTCCCCTGGTGGCACTGCCGGTGACCGTGGCGTTGCGCTCGGTGGGGGGCGGTGCGGCCGAGTCGGCGAGGCTGTTACTGCCCCGACGCCGGGACCGAGCGCTACTGGTCCTCGGCATCGTGAGACCCCACCTGCTGGGCGGGATGGCGCTGGTCTTTCCCCTGGCAGCGGCCAATCTGGCAGTCCCGATGATTTTGCGGACAAACGTCTACTCGCTCGAGGTCTTCACCCAGTTCAGCGCGAACTACGACGTCCCTCGGGCGGTGTTGTCGGCCGTTCCGCTGGCGATTCTGGCGCTGCTTGTACTGGTTTTGCGCCAGCTGCTGCTGGACCGAGCACCCCGGCTGTTGGTGACGCCTAAGTGGCGCCCCGACGCTGCCGTGGGCCACTGGTCAGTCGGCTTGCTCGGTCTGACCATCCTGCTGCTGACCGTGTTGACGCCGACCGCTGCGCTCGTTCGCGACATCACCGACCTGACCCAGTTCGAGCAGTCGCTGGCAACTGCCGGAGACGAGGTGTTCGTCAGCTTGCAAGTCTCCGCGATGGCCGCCGCACTGATGGTGCTGATCGGGGCCGGATATGGCCGATTTCTGGCTGGCTGCAGCCGAGGTGTGCAGATGTTTCTCGGAGGCTTGGGGCTGATCCCGCTGGTCTTGCCGGGGGCGATTCTCGGGCTCGGGCTCGTGGTGCTCAGCAGGGATGGCTGGCTGCCGTGGTTCATCTACGACACGCCGGTGGTGCTGGCGCTCGCTGCCGCCGGCCGATTTCTACCGTTTGCCATGCTGCTGGCCTGGGCCGCCGAGGAGCGCGTGGGGCCTCGCTTCGAGGAGGCCGCCTGGCTGGCTGGCCTGTCCCCGAGCCAGCGGCTGTTGCGGATCAAGCTGCCGATCATCGCTCCGGAGTTGCTGGCTGCGCTCGCTTTTTGTTTTGCGTTCGCGATGGGAGAACTGGCGGCTGCGGTTCTGGTCGAGCCTCCGGGGACGACCACCCTGGCGGTTCGACTGGCGTCCTTGTTGCATTTTGGCGAAGACGGAATCGTCTCGTCGCTCTGTCTGGTATTGGCCTTCCTGGTGCTGCTCGTGATGGGAATCGTCAGCTTGGCCGCCAACCGCATCTTGGAGTTGCGCCTCGATGGCGCGCGTTGAAGCTCGTCGGTTGGGCCGGCGGTACGGTGAGGTGACCGCGCTCGAAGCTGTCGATCTGCAGGTCGAGGCGGGCGAGTTCGTGGCGGTCCTGGGTCACAGTGGCTCGGGTAAGACGACACTTCTGCGACTTCTGGCCGGGCTTGACAGCCCGTCCGAAGGGGAGGTGTCGGTCGACGGCCAGATCGGGATGGTTTTTCAGGACCTCGGCCTCTGGCCCCACCTTCGTGCTCGCCGGCAGGTGGAGATGGTCCTGCGGGCCAACGAGGTGAGCCGGGACGCCGTGGAGTTGCTGGATCGACTCGGAATCGGTGAGCGCGCGGAGGCCTACCCGTCGGAGATGTCGGGGGGTGAAGGCCAGCGTCTGGCTCTGGCCCGCACCCTGGCGGCCGATCCCGGTGTTCTGTTACTCGACGAGCCTCTCTCCAGCCTGGACCGACCGCTGCGCGACCAGTTGTTTGGCGAGATCCTCCGGCTGCATCGTGAACTGGGGGCTGCCACCCTGTACGTGACTCACGATGCCGCAGAAGCGCTGGCGGCCGATCGAGTGGCGGTGATCGATCGGGGGCGGCTGGTGCAGGTCGGTACGCCCGACGAGGTCTATTGTCGTCCGATCAGCGTTGCGGTGGCTCGACTCACCGGCCCGGTCGGGCTCCTGCCGGGCGAGGATGGCGCGACGGTCGTCTTGCGGCCGGAGGAAGTCCAGCTCTTGGCTGATGGCGAGCTAGAGGGTGTCGTCGAGAGCGCACGATTCGAGGCGGGTCGTTGGCGGGTGGTTCTTCGAGTGGGGGAAGCCTCTCTGTGGGCTGTATCGCCGCATTGTCCGGCCGTCGGCGCCACGGTTCGGCTGAGTATTCCGGAGTCACCCTGGCGCATCGCTTGACAGCTTGCCTGCGGATTTGCTGTACTGGGTGTTGCGACCATTTGCTGAAACTGGAGACGAGGCCTTTTCCATGCGAACGCCCATCCTGTTGGTTCCGACCTTTTTGGCTGGCTTGTTACTGAGTTCGGCGCCTCAGGCGTTCGCCTGAGGACCTCGAGGGGGCGGCGGTACGCCGACCGCGGGTCAGAAGGCGGCGATCATCCGGATCTGGGAGGAAATGACCAAGCCCGGTGAAGGTCAGATCATCAAGTGGTGGAAGCTGCGTCGGGCCAAGTACTTCAATACCGCCAAGCTGTTGCCGCGGGTGGAGGAGGCCGCCGAGGGCTCGGTCGAGTTGAGCGAGCTCGAGAAGCGTCGGGCAGTGGCCGTGGTTGCGCTGGCAAAAGTACTCGAGAAAGACAAGGAGTGGCCGCCCCGCCTGAGTGCTGCTCTGGCGATCGGACAGATTGCCAGCTCCAAGGACGCCAATGCGATCAAGGCGTTGACCAGGGGGCTGTCGGACAAGCGCAACGAGGTCAAGATGGCCTCGGTGATGGCCATGGGGCTGCTACGCCATGGCGAGGGAATGGAGCAGCTCCGAACCATGGTGAACAACCCGAAGGCCAACTCGCGTGTGCGCGCGATGGCCGCCTTCGGGCTCGGGTTGGGCAGCGATGCGGAAGCCGACGTCAAGCTGTTGGCTGGCTTCTTTCGTGGGAAAGCGGTTGCGGCTGAACTGCGCCAGGGGGCGCTCCTCGGGCTGGGCCGGATCAAGGGCAAGCTCGCGCGTAAGGTGCTTTACAGCGTGCTGCTCGATAACACGCAGCCGCAGACGGATCGGATGCTGGCTGCGGCGGGCCTCAATCGCAAGGGTGATCTGACCGATGTTCGCGTGCTGGAGCGGGTGATCCGCACGGCCAAGAAGAAGGTTGCCGAGGCCTGTGTGATAGCGCTCGGGGGAGTCGGCCACAACAGTGCCATTCCGGTGCTTCGTCGGCTGGCCCGCAAGGCGCCCAGCACGCTGGCCAAGGGGCTGGCTCATGTGGCGCTGGCCCGATATCGGGACAAGCAGAGCACCGCGGTGTTGCTCGAGGGCATGAGCAAGGGGTCGGCTCAGGTTCAGCCCTGGGCCGCGATCGCCGTTGGCATCAACCAGAATCGTTTTGCGATGAAGGCGCTGGAGCAATACTGCGACAAATCGAAGGGCAAGGGAGACCGCTTCCGCGGCTCGCTGCTGGGACTGGGGATTCTCGGCAAGCGCAAGGCCAACGCCTTGGTGACCTATGCGCTCAAGCAGAAGGACGACCCGGTGACGGTCTCGATCGGGGTGGTCGTCGCGGGACTGACCCGCAGCCTCGAGGCGGTTCCGCCGTTGTGGGGACTGTTCGACGAGATGAACGACGATCCGGAGCTGCGGGTCAACATCTTGCGCGCGCTGGTCCTGATGAGCAAGAAGTGGGAGCCGTACTACAAGAAGCTGGATGTCGACGCCAAGAAGACAAATCAGTTCGTGCGAGCGTCGGCGATCCGCTCATGGGGCGAGATCCCGCTGTTCAAGCGCGTCGACAAGCTGATCGAGGTGCTCGAGAAGGACACCTCGCAGTACTGCCGCGACGAGGCTTGTCTTGCCTTGGGGACGCTGTTTGCGCAAGGACGCTACCGTCACATGACGCCCTACCGTCGACTGGCCGAGACGGGCTTTCTGGTGCACCCGGACGTCATGGGGGCCTCGCCATTCCTGCAAGAGGTGCTGGCGCACATCCTCAGCTGACGGCCGCCTCGCCTCCGGCCGTCAGGTTCGGTGCGCTCGGCCTGCTGGTGGCTGTTGGTCTGGGTTTCTTGGTCTACGTCGGGAAGCGCGCTGATCAGCCTGTGGCGCCGCAGAAGAAGACGATTTCGCCCCAGCTGGCGGTCCGGCGGCCGCTGCCCTACAAGAGCAGCAAGCAGTGTGTGACCTGCCACACTGCGATCGGTGCCGAGTGGCGGGAATCCCGACACGCTCAGGCCTGGGGGCATCCGCATCTGCCGAACGATCCGAAGAAGCTGGAATGCAGCCCGTGTCACATCCCGCAGCCGATCTACGAGACGGGTTTGACCCAGCGAGAGCAGGTACGGGCCGACCGCTTCGAGGAGGGCGTCGACTGCATCACCTGTCATGTCAAGGGGGATGCGTGTCTGGGCCCTGGCCCGACCCGGGAGGCCAGCTGCAACCCGACCCACGAACCGACGATCTCGCAGTCGATCACCTGTTCGCCGTGCCATGCCTTCCATGGCTCGCTGGAGGAGTGGAGGCGGTCCCGGTTCTTCACGCTGAAGCAGGGTTGTCAGCATTGCCACATGCCCAAGGTCCGTCGCCCGCTGGTCAAGGGCGGCCCGGTCCGGGAGGGTCGCAGTCACCGTTTCCTTGGTGGCCACAGCGTGGCGCTGCTCAAGCGGGCGCTCACCATCGGAGCCGGGATAGAGGACGGCCAGCTCGTCGTCACGCTGCTCAACGACAAGACCGGGCATGCCGTACCGGGGGAAATCTCGCATCGGGAGGTGGTACTCGAGATCGTGATCACGAATGGTGCGGGTCAGGCCACGACCGGGCAGACCCTGTTCAAGGCGCCGCCGCGGCCCAAGCGGAAGGTGGTCAAGGGCACGCAGATCCAGCCGGGTCAGCGGGTCGTCGTGCGGAAACCTCTACCCGCTGGTGGCGGCCGCGTCCTGGTCCGGGTGTTCTACAAGCTGTATGGATTTTATCCCGACGAGACCGGTACGGAGATGTGGCGCAAGGAGTTGATCTTCTAGGCGCTTGGGCTGCTGGGCGTCGACCGAGTGTCCTACCAGCGTCCCGCGCGGTAGGTGCCGTGACATCTCGCGCAGGTGCTGAGCAGCCTGCCGTATGCTTTTCCTGCGCTGTTCCGGTCGTTTCCGCGCAGCGCTTTTTCTAGCCTGGTGGCTGCGTTCTCCGACTCGGACAGCCAGTTTCTGAAGGGCCTCGGTCGCTTCTTCTCTGAGCGCCCGAGTTCGCGGAACAGCTCACGCAGCTGCAGTGCCTCGTGAGGCGGGTCGATGTCGGGGTGGCCGGTCAACCTCGACCATCCGACCTTTCGGACCTTGGCCAGCGCCTCGACATGTTGATTGATCAGGACCATCGTCTCGGCCAGGGGTGGCACGTCGGATGACTCCGGGAAGCTGTTGTCCGCCGCATCCAGCTGCGCTGCCTGGGGCGCGGTGAATTCCTCGACGGTCTTGTAGAGGCCGCCATAGTTGGGGGAGGTGCCGATCTGCCTCATCTTGGCAATGGCCCGGGTATTGGACCAGCCGCGCAGGGCGATCAAGCCGAGCATCGCCGCTGTCGGACCGCGATGTATGCCGTGGTGGCAGTGAATGTAGATCGGCGTCGGGAGGTCCCGGATCGCCCGGACGATCTCCAGCTGGCGCTGGGGTGCAATCCGCCCGTACCCGATAGGGAGATGGACCGTTCGTATCCCGTGCCTGCGGGCCGAGGGCGCGTCGGGCCGAGCTCCGTCGACGCTGATCACCGTCCTCACGCCCAGCTCGCTGAGCGCGCTGAAGCCGACCTCGCCGGCCGGCTGGGCCCCGGAGAAGATCGTCGGGTCGAGCTTGTGAAACTGCGCCAGCTGCTTCTCCGCGGGCGTGGCTCTGGGAGATCGCGCCGGGCAACCGGCGAGGCCGCAGAGTAACAGTGTGAGGTAGATTCGGCAGCGCATGCTCGACCGAGTATACTAGCCCTGAGCCATGTTCACTGCCAAGACGTTTGTGCCGGTCAGCCCAGCGGATGGGGACATCGTCGCTACCGGGGGGCGGCTGACCGTGCCTCTCTTGCTGGAGGCCTACTCCTTGGGGATCTTCCCTTGGTACGAGGAGGGTGAGACGATCCTCTGGTGGTCGCCCGACCCGCGAGCGATCCTCGAGCTGCCTTCTTTTCATGTCTCCAAGAGTCTGGCGCGGACGGTGCGTAGCGGTCGGTTCCGCGTGACGTTCGACGAGGACTTCGAAGGTGTGATCGCGGGCTGTGCCGAGTCCAACCGCGGGGGAACCTGGATTACCCGGGAGATGACGTCCGCCTATATCGAATTGCATCATCTCGGCCACGCTCACAGCGTCGAGGCCTGGTGCGACGATCGGTTGGCAGGCGGACTCTACGGCGTGACGCTAGGGGGCCTGTTTGCCGGTGAGTCGATGTTCTTTCGCGAGCGGGACGCTTCCAAGGTCGCGACGGTGGCCCTGGTTGGTCGGTTGCGCGAGCGAGGGTTCACGCTGCTCGACCTGCAGATGTTGACCGAACACACCGCGCGGTTTGGGGGTATCGAGGTGCCGCGGGCACAGTACCTCGAGCGTGTCCGGCAGGCGGTCCGGCTCCCGGTCAGGTTCGACTGATGCTCGACCTGGCCAGGATGCGACGTGTCCGGCTGTCCGCCAGGCCAATCGGCCAGAGACTCTGGGCGACCCTGTTCTTGACACCCAACTACGGTCTGCCGCCCAGGGTGAAGATTCGCCTCGAGGGGCTCGAGTTGCTCCCGGATCACCCCGTGATCTTTGCGATGAACCACACCGATCGCTACAACTACTGGCCTTTCCAGTACGCCCTGTGGCGCATCGGTCGAGGCTTTACCGCATCCTGGGTCAAGGGCAAGTACTATGACAACAGGCTGCTTGGCCGGCTGCTGGGCTGGGCCAACAATATCCCGACCGTGTCGCGGGGCTATCTGATAGCCCGTGACTTTCTCAACCAGACGGGTCGACGGCCCACACCGGAGGAGTACGGGGCGCTGCGTGCACTGGTCGAGAGAGAAGGAGACCCGTCTGCATGTCTCGAGGAGATCCTTTGCCGGCCGCGCGATGTCCTGGGCCGACTCTTCGATCCGGGGCAGGAGGACTACCCGACCTGCATCAATAGCCTCTTTGCGGCGATGATGAGCTGCTTCGTCGAGCTCAATCAGCAAGCGCTCGAACTGGGCGTGCACCTGATTGTCTTTCCCCAGGGCACTCGCTCGGTGAGACTCTCGCGGGGCCACGTGGGCTTGGCGCAGATCGCCTTGCACTCGAGGCGGACGATTGTCCCGGTCGGGTGCAACGGCAGTGATCTGCTGTACCGGGGGAACTCTCCTTGGGCGCGGGGTGGGGAGGTGGTTTATCGCCTTGGCCAGCCGCTGTGCTACGAGGAGCTCGCGCGGTTTCACCCCCCTCCATTCGAGCCGTTTTCGTTGGCCGCAGAAGCGGCCCATCGAGAGCTGTTCCAGGGTCTGGTCGATCATGTGATGGGCCGGATCAATCAGTTGCTGGATGAGCGGCATCAGTTTTCGGCGGAGCAGGCCACGGAGGAAGCGGCCGGCGCCGAGCGTTTTGTCTGAGACGAAGCGCCGGACGAGTGTCAGATTGTCAGACAGTCACCCGACAGAATGGCGCAGGGGTTACGTGTCAAGGTCCTGAGACGCCGGATCCGGGGTCTGGCGAGTTTGGTACGGGCCTTGCATAAAGTTCAGGTATGAACCTCGAAAAGCTGACCCAGAGAGCCCGCGAGGCGTTGCAGAATGCCCAACAGCTGGCGCTGGACCACGGGCACAGTCAGGTCGAAGCGCTGCACGTGCTGCGCGCGTTACTGGAGACCGCGGATGGTCTGGCACGCAGGCTGCTGCTGGCGGCCGGCACCGATCTGCCCCGCGTCGAAAGCGAGGCCGCAGTGGCGTTCGATGCGCTGCCGCGTCTCGGCGAGCCGTCCGGCCAACTGGGTGTGACCGATGATCTGCAGGCGGCCCTGCGCGGGAGTCAACGTGAAGTTGGATTGATGGGTGACACGTACGTCAGCGTGGAGCATCTGCTGCTGGGCTTGGCGGCCGACAAGGGGTCGGCGGGCACCATTCTGCGGGGCGCGGGCGCGACACGCGAGATGCTGCTGGGCTCGATGGACAAGGCTCGCGGCCAGCAGCGCGCGCTCGACCCGCACGCGGAATCCCGCTACGAAGTGCTGGAGCGTTTCAGTCGAGATCTCACGGCACAGGCCCGGCAGGGCAAGCTGGATCCGGTGATCGGGCGGGAGGAGGAGATCCGCCGGGTGGTGAAGATCCTCTCTCGCCGCAAGAAGAACAATCCGGTGGTGATCGGCGAGCCGGGTGTGGGCAAGACCGCGATCGTCGAGGGGTTGGCCCAGCGGATCGCTCTGGGCGAGGTTCCCCAATCGATCCGGGGTAAGACGGTGCTGGCGTTGGACCTGGCCGGGATGGTTGCTGGCGCCAAGTTTCGCGGCGAGTTCGAGGAGCGGTTGAAGACGTTTCTGACCGAGGTGGAAGCTTCCGAGGGGCAGATCATACTGTTCATCGACGAGCTGCACACGATCGTCGGCGCGGGAGCGGGTGAGGGTGCGATGGATGCGGGGAACATCCTCAAGCCAGCGCTGGCGCGGGGCGAGCTACACTGTGTTGGGGCCACGACGCTCAGCGAGTACCGCCAGCACGTGGAGAAGGACGCAGCGTTGGAGCGTCGTTTTGCCCCGGTCTACATCGGGGAGCCGACGGCTGAAGACACAGTCAGTATCCTGCGAGGGCTGCGCGAGCGATACGAGGTGCACCACGGTGTGCGCATTCGAGACGATGCGCTGATTGCCGCTGCCGCACTCTCTAGCCGCTATCTGTCGGATCGGTTCTTGCCAGACAAAGCGATCGATCTGATGGACGAGGCCGCGGCCAATCTGAAGATGGAACTGGACAGCATGCCGGCCGAACTGGAGGCTCTCTGGAAGAAGATTCGCCAGCTTGAGGTGGAGCGACAAGGGGTGATGCGCGAGCCGGATGCGAGCCAGCGGCTGGTTCCGATCGAAGCCCAGCTGGCTGATCTGCACGAGGCTCGAGACACGCTCTCCGCTCAGTGGGTCAAGGAGAAGGAGGCGGTGGACCAGATTCGTGGGATCAAGGCCCAGATCGAGCAGGCCAAGGGCGAGGCTGAGCGAGCCCGGGCGGCGACCGATTACGAACTGGCTGCGCGGATCGAATATGGCCATCTCGTCGAACTGGGTCAGGCGCTCGTCCTGGCCCGCGGCCGGCTGGCCGAGGCCCAGTCGGTAGGCCATCTGCTGCGGGAGGAGGTGGCGGCCGAGGACATTGCAGCAGTGATCAGTCAATGGACCGGCATCCCGGTGGGCAACCTGCTCGAGGGAGAGGTCGAGAAGCTGCTGGAAATGGAGCGGCGCCTCCACGAGCGTGTCGTCGGCCAGGCAGCTGCGGTCGCCGCGGTCTCGAACGCGGTTCGTCGCTCGCGTGCCGGATTGGCCGAACAAACGCAGCCGATCGGTACGTTTCTGTTTCTCGGCCCGACCGGAGTGGGCAAGACCGAGCTGGCCCGTGCCCTCGCGGCCTTTCTGTTCGACGATGAGCAGGCGATGGTCCGGATCGACATGTCGGAGTACCAGGAGCGCCACAGCGTGGCTCGGATGCTCGGCGCGCCCCCAGGATACGTCGGATATGAGGAAGGTGGGCAGCTGACCGAGGCGGTCCGCCGCCGGCCCTATCA
Organism: uncultured Planctomycetota bacterium; assembly: GCA_964486115.1. GTDB lineage: Bacteria > Planctomycetota > JACQVV01 > JACQVV01 > CAZANL01 > CAZANL01. Next base: position 2,180 of record CAZANL010000020.1, on the reverse strand, counting down.
GGTTGTGCTATTCGATGAGGTGGAGAAGGCACACGCCGAAGTCTTCAACGCGCTGTTGCAGCTGATGGATGACGGGCGTCTGACCGACGGCCAGGGGCGCACCGTCGACTTCAGCAACACGATCGTGATCATGACCAGCAACGTCGGGTCTGACGATGCGCTGAAGCGCACCTTTCGTCCCGAGTTCCTCAACCGAATCGATGAGACGATCCGCTTCGAGGCGTTGTCACCGAATCAGATCGAGCGGATCGTCGGCATCCAGCTGGGGCGTCTTGCGGCGCGAGTACAGGCGAAGGCGGGGCTGACGCTTCTCTGGGATTCCGGGCTGTTCGGCTGGCTGGCCGAGAGGGGTTATGACCCGGACTATGGGGCGCGGCCGATCAAGCGGTTGATCCAGCACCGGATCGAGAATCCGCTGTCGCTGGCCCTGCTGGAGCGGCGTTTCGATGCTGGCGCGACGGTCAAGGTCCGCGTCAGCGACGATGAGCCGGTGTTCGAGGCGGTCGGTTCGCTCGTCGCGGTCTAGCAGTCCGCAGGTTCTTCTCGAGCTCACCAGCTAGTCGCTGACGCAGCGGAAGCCGATGTCGACAGCCGTGGCTGTCGGAGCGAGCGACTTTCGGGCCGCTATCCGGCAGTCGGAGCGACCGCTGAGGTACGAGCCGCCCTTGACCGTGTAGAGCTTGACGATGTAGCGGGAACTCCAGCGGGTTTCAGTCAACTCCCAGACATTGCCGCCCATGTCGTGGACACCGTACGGTGATTTGCCGGCCTGGAATTGGCCCACTACGGTGGTGCTGCCGATCCGGCTCACCTGGCTGTTCGCAGCCCGGTGCCAGAAGTCTTTACCCCAGGGATACTCTCGATACAACGATCCTCGAGCGGCCTTCTCCCACTCGTACTCGGTGGGCAACCGTTTGCCAACCCATTTGGCGTAGAGTCGGGAGTCGGTCAGGCTGACGTTGGTCACCGGGTGATCGAGCAGCTTGGCTGGTGGATTTATCCCGTCGAAGTGGCTGGGCCCGCGGTGGCCTGTCGCGGCGAGAAAGCGGGCGTATTCGCGGTTTGTCACCTCGTACTGATCCACCCAGTAGGCTTTGGTCTCGCGGGTCGAGTATGAATTCTCTCCCTGTCGGGGCTTCTCCGTGCCGGACTTGTAGGCGCCGGCCGGAATCGAGACCATCTTGTGATGTGGGTCGTATCCTAGCTTGAGCAGTGCTTGCTCGATCGCTATCAGTTTGCCTTCATAGCGCGATGTGCGTAGCAGGTCGATCTTCTGATCGAGCAGTCTGATTTCGCTGTCGAGTTGGGCGCACAGCCGAGGCTGATTGCTCACCGTGGGCGAGTCACGGACGAGGCTGAGCACCCGCCAGTCTTGCGGATGTGCATCGAGGACCAGGTAAAGCAGGTTCTTGGCCAGCAGAGTCGGCTTGGCCAGTGCCAGCGCCAGCAGTTTGTAGGCGCTTTCTCTATCCGTCTCGTAGTTGCGCAGTGCTCTAGGTAGGACGTTGGCCGGGTAGAGGGACTTTTGCAGCTTCTGCACCGGGTTGTTCAGCTCGAGGTGTTCGATCGCGGGGAGATAGCCGTTCCTCGTCAGTTTCAGCGACAGCATCCCACCGTAATACGCTTTCAGGGCCAGTGGTGTGATGCCCAATCTCTTGCCGCCGAGGGAAACCTGAGCTCCGCTCGGAGTGGAGTCGATCTGTATCTCGTGCTCGGGGCGGGGCGGTACGAGCTCCTTCAACTGCCGTCCGGATGGCAGGGCCAGGCGAACCCCGGCAGTGGTCGGTTCCTCGCCCAGGAGGCTGATCTTGCCGTTCACGTCGATCACCCACTCGGACTGCTGGCCAACGAGCTGTGATTGGACTGCCAGGAGCTCGGATCGCCGAGGCAGGCGGGCGCCCCGCCAGCCGGCATACCCCGGTGCGGACTCGCTGGTCGCACCGCGCATCGCTTGATGCTCCAGGCCGAGAGGTAGGTTGCCGCTGGGCCAGTTGGGCGGTGCCGGTGCGTTGCGGTCCTTCAGGTAGGCCAGATACTCGAGGTTACTCACCAGTCGCCGCGAGATGAACACGGCGGGTTTACCAGGGCAGAGGACGAATCCCTCCGGCGCCTTGCTGGCTAGCTCTTGGCTGGCCAGGTGTTTCTCGAATTTGGCGATCTCACTCGAGAGGCGGTGGCGT
>CAZANL010000019.1:0-18018 GCA_964486115.1 uncultured Planctomycetota bacterium | reverse complement strand
GCTGCCAGATTCGATGCGCGGCCACCGTGTGTACCTGGAATCGATCTTGGTGGAGCGCCAGCACCTCCAAGGCGCTGGCACCGATCGACCCGGTCACGCCAAGGACAGCGACGTTCCTGAGTTCGTTTGTCATGATTTTGGGGATAAAACGCCGGATTATAGCCAGCCACGTTTATATTACGACCAGCAGGAGCGGAGCGTTCTAGAAAATCCTGCGCCGCCGCAGGTTACTTGTCGCCGGAGGATAGATCCTCGGTCAGATGACCGATCGAGTCGAGGATCTCGACCAATGGGACCGGCTTGCTGAAGAAGACATCGGCGCCATGCTCATGGAGCTCTGCATCCGTCATCGAATCCACTCGACCCGAGATGGCGATGATGCGAATCCCCTCGCCGTACTTGGCTCGAATCTGACGGCAGACCTCGTAGCCGTTGACCCCAGGCATCATCAGATCGAGGATCAACAGGTCCGGAACCCGCTCGCCGATGGCGATCAGCGCGTCGATCCCTGACGTTGCCGTGCGCACCGCCAGGCGGCTGCCGGCTGGCTTCAGGGCTCTGTTGAGGACATCCACAACCGCCTCCTCGTCGTCCACGATCATCACGTCGACGGGACGGGTCCGCACCACCGGCGGGTCGGTCATGCCGCGGTCGGCAAGCAGCCTGCTGACCTCGTCAGCCGGAATCCGGTGAAAGCCACCCGGTGTCTGACAGGTCCGGACTCTTCCGGCATGGACCATCCGAAGAACTGTCTGCCGCGAGACACCAAGCATCTTCGCCACCTCAGTGGTCGTGTGATATGCCTTGAGTATCTGCCCCTGCCCCGTGCGACTGGCCATTTTCCACCTTGGTGATATTGTGCCATTTGGCACATTTAACGACTCGGGTGTACCTTGCACGCGAGAAACTGTCAAGCAGAATCACCCAGGCGACCCAATTGGCCCAATCGCAACAGGGGCCGTGCGAAGCAGTGATGTGCCCCCACGCGCAGAGGTCCTGGTCGACGGCCTGCAGCGGGCGAGGTTGTCAGTCCCCGTCAGCGACGCTGAGCGTGATCGACTCGTCCTCGGAGGAGTGGGATTTGCGCTGTCGACTCGGGCGCTTCTGCGTCCGCTCGGGCCTGAGGGCAGGTCGCTCGAGCGAGATGCTCGCCTCTCCCCGATGTCGGCTCGGCGGCTGGGGCTCCCGATCCGAGATGTACAACATGCCCAGACTGAACATAAAGAACAGCACGCTCGTCGTCAGAGCGATATTCAGCGGATTTCTCCGCGCCCTAGGGGCTGAACGCCGAGCCCTGACGCGGCTGGAACCCTCGGGCCTCCGCAGCCTTCCGCTGCGAAAACTCATCTGGACCAGCCCCACCTGAAGGACGTCCCCCGGATACAGCAGGTATTCGTCCACCGCACGACCGTTGACCCGCAGTGTACCGCTGGAAAGCCTTCTGAGCTGAAATCCATCAGCCGTCCGATCGATTCGACAATGCAGGCGATCGATCGAGGGATGGTTGATCGCCAGGCCCGCTCGCGGATCTCGACCGATCCGGAAAGGAGTTCGGCCGATAACCACCTGCCGTTCGCCGATCTTCAGCAAGGAAATGACTTTGGAACCGCTCACACGGTAATTTTGAGACATAGGAACCGGAACGGCAACCTCGGAGGCGTTCTGGTACGCTGACCCTGCATGAGTCGAGACGCCAGAGCACGCTGGAACACGCGACACGAGAACGCCACGGAGTCCCGCCTCCCGAGCCTATTTCTGCTCACGCTGGCAGAGCAACTGCCAAGGGCGGGGAGGGCCCTCGACGTGGCCGGCGGAACCGGTCGACACGCACACTGGCTGAACGAGCGAGGCTGGGAGGTCACCCTCGTCGACGTCTCAGACACGGCCCTGGAGCGAGCCGGAGACGCGGTCCGCTGTATTCGCCGGGACCTCGAAGCGGACGGCCTACCCGGCGGCAGCTGGGACCTGATCCTCGTCGTCGATTTTCTCTGGCGGCCGCTGTTTGCGCAGTTCGTCGACGCGCTGCCAGCTGGGGGCTGGCTGGTGGTGGAACACCCGACTCGCAGAAATCTCGAGCGCAACCCGCACCCGAGCGCCCACTTTCTGCTCGGGGACGGCGAACTGCCCGATCTGGTGCCGGAGCTGGAGATCCTGCTCTACGAAGAGGGCTGGTTCGACGGCCGGCATGTGGCCCGGCTCGTCGCCACCGCCAGCCTCTAGCAGCTAATCACCCGTCCCGGACGCCCTCTCGACTCGAAGCCTCCGCTGGACGAGCACCCACCGTGAGCCCGCCTCACAGAGTGAACGAAAGAGCGATGGTCACCGCGTTGGCCCCGAGGGCGACCCCAACGGAGCGCCACCCACTCAGCCCCGAAACCAGGGCGTATCCGGCCGCTTCGACACCCACGATCGCACACTCGGCGGCCCCGAAAGAGACCAAGCCCCAGGTGACTGCCAGATAGCCCAACGGATGCGTGAGCAGGTTGAGCAGAAACGCATCGGCGACGATCGATCGTCCGACACCACGACTCGAGAGCCACAGAACGATCGGAACCTCCACCGCCAGGGTGATCGACAGCGCCACCAGGTAGGGTATCACGCCGACGCCGCTGATTTATTACGCCGACGGCGCGACGTCAAAAACAGAAGGCCGAGGAGCGCAAGCATGCTTGCCCCGACGAGTACGCCGGCCTCCCCGCGGGTCATTTCAAAGGGGTCGCCGAGGTCGGTCCAACGTGGCGGACCTGGCGCGGTGCACCACAGGCCGACGACCGGGTTACCGGCTCGATCGAGACTCCGCTCGGACACCTTTTCCAGGATCAGCTGCCCACCTCGGATCTCGACGACTCTGTAAACGCTCTCGATACGGTACGTCGGGTCACTGTTGCGAACACTGTTGACGAAACTGATCCGCTTGGACTGAGGGTGTTTCTCCCAGCCAAAACCCTCCACCGCACCCGAGGCATCGGCCTGCGGCCACCCATCCTTCAGCGCGTAGAGAGACGGCCGGGAGTTGTAGAGACTGATCGCCTGCCCTTCGGTCACCTCCCGAACGGGGATGTTCACCGGGTAGCACATGTAGAGGGCAAACCGATACCCCTCGAACCGGTCGAGTCCCTTGAACCGGATGACGTGGTTGACCCCCCTGTGACCATTAGGGATGCAATCGGCGCTGCATATCCCGCTGATGGCCATCAAGAGCAACATCAGACTGGCTATTCTGGTTGATCTATACATGATTCTGGCTCCATATTGGTTTGAAACAATTATTCGATTTCACTTGGCCTGTGTGGGATTTGACGCGCGGCCGCACAGAAGCTTCAGACTCAGTTCAGGAAATTATTGGCGCCGTGCTCTCGATGCGGCAGGAGGCGCTCAGATCCAACCGGCGCAGCGGTCATGCGCCTACGGCACACTGACCCGGAGATCCCCGCCCGAGCAACCCTCAGCAGGTCGGCGAGAATGTCGGCTAGCGCAGGAGCTGGCGGCCGACGTGCAGACCCACGGCGTAGACCGAGACCTGCGGCGGGACGCCGATCGAGGTCGGAAACAGCGACCCGTCGGCGACCCAGAGTCCCTCCAGCTCACGGTGCTTTCCCGACGAGTCGATCGGTGAGCGCGCAGGATCGTCGCTCATCGGCACAGAGCCCATCGGATGCACCGCCGTCACGTCGATCGCACCCGGCATGATCGGCTGCTTTTTGAGGAACTCGGGGGAACTTCCCCGCCCCAGCACCTGGGTCGGATTGCTGGGGACGATCACCCGCCTGGCCCCCGCGGCAAACAGGAGCTTGGCGCAGGCCCACAGGCCGACACCCAGCTGCGCCTGGTCCTCCGGGTTGAGCCGGTAGTCGATCGACAGGCCAAGCTCACCCGCGGGACGCACCCGGCCCACGGTGGTGTCGTGACACATCGCGCTGAGCACCGCCATCCGATCGTAGCGTGTCATCATCTGCCGATGCAACCGACCGTGGCCGGGCATCATCACGGCGGTGCCCATCGGGTGGGCGAACGCAGGCACGATCCAGATCCGCCGCTGGTTGCCGTCGAAGTCGAGGAACTCGGTACACTCGTAGGTCTGAGGAATCCCTTGCCAGGCCAGCACGCGCTGGTCGAACTCGCCCGCCACCGCGACCGCCGGATGAATCCGCAGGCTGTTGCCAGTAGCGCCCGTCCGATCCGGCACCCCCGAGCGCTGCAGGATGGCGGGAGTCCCCGTGGCCGAGGCCGCCAGACAGACCTTCTTGGCCCGGACCTCGACCCGACCGACCGGCTCCCGGGTGACCGGATCCAGCGCGACCGCTTCGATCCCGCTGACGCGGCCCGCTCGGTGAACCACACGAACCGCCTGGCACCGAGTCAACAACTCCGCCCCCGCCTTCACCGCACGGGGAAGCAGCACCTTGCTCGCGTTGTTCTTGGCGTCGAAGGCGCAGCCCAGCTCGCAGAACCCACTGCCGACACAGCCACTGCGATTGTGCCGCAACCCGCCACCCCGCCAGCCAAGGGCCTTGCAGCCGGCCTCCAGCAACAGGTTGTGTGAGTTCCAGCGTCGACGCTCGACAGCGCTGATCGACAGCAGCTGCTCCACCTCGTCATACAGCGCGCCCCAGACCTCGTCGGTCATACTGCTCAGCCCATTTCGGGAGCGCCACTCGGCCAGCACCTGGGCCGGGATGCGCTTGCAGAGATTGAGGTTGTGCAAGCTCGAACCGCCCACCCCCTTGCCCTGGTGGATCTTGATCGCGCGATCCCGTGTGGTGCGGCCACCGCCGTCCCAGAACAATCGGGGCAACATCGCCTCTTCGCGCTGAGTCATGTCGGTCGGAGCGAGGAACTCGCCAGCCTCCAGTACGACGACTCGCAGACCGGCCTCCGCTGCCAGGGTCGCGACGGTGGCTCCCCCCGGGCCGGAGCCGACGACCGCCAGGTCGACATCGACGGTCAGTGGCAGCGGCAGCGCAGGCGTGTCGAAGATCACGGGACCCGGCTCCGTGGCAGCTGCCCCTTGGCCGCCACCAGAGCGGTGTATGGCGGACGCATCGGAAGCGCGCCAGCCGGCACGCTGGGACCATCGTAGCCTATCCCGCTCCAGGTCGCGGGCTGCTGGTAGTAGCCGAGCATGCAGAGGTCGCGCAGCCCCCGATAGGCTTGCGCCAGCAGCCCTCCCCGGCCAGCCAGCCGGGAGAGGAACCGCTCGCGCTCGTCCGGCTCCATCCGCGTGAAGCGCTCCAGACCGAACAGCAGCGGCGTCGCACCGTGCTCGATCAGCAGGAACAGCTGGTCCAGCTCGGCCCGGACGGCCGGCGGCAGGGCGAGAGCATAGCGGTCGACCCCGAGCGCGACGGATCTCAAATCCGGTTGCCCTTCGATTGGCGGCAGGAGCGCCTCCGCCGCGGCGATCAGGATCAGCGCCTGGCGCGCCGAGAGCACCTGGCCCTTCCAGGACAGATCGCGATAGCCGGTGAGGCGATAGGTCAGCAGCCCTCCCGCCGTCACCGCTCCGGCGATCAGCAGCCGGCGGCGCGTGAATCTGCGGGGCTGCTCGCTCATCTCACTTGCTCGGGATCAACCCCTCGAAGAAATCGTTCCCCTTGTCGTCGATGACAATGAACGCGGGGAAGTCCTTGACGGTGATCTCCCAGACAGACTCCATGCCGAGCTCGTGAAAGTCGCGCTGCTCGACCTTGGTGATGCTGTCGTGGGCCAGCACTGCCGCCGGCCCACCAATCGAACCCAGATAGAAGCCACCGTATCTGCTACACGCATCGACTACTTGCCTGGACCGATTCCCCTTGGCCAGCATCACCAGCGACGCACCATGCTCCTGCAGCAGGGCGACATACGGATCCATCCGCGCTGCGGTGGTCGGTCCGAAGCTGCCGGACGCGTATCCCTCCGGAGTCTTGGCCGGACCGGCGTAATAGATCGGGTGGTCCTTGAGGTACTGCGGCAGTTGCTCGCCACGCTCCAGCATCTCGCGAAAGCGGGCGTGCGCAATGTCGCGCGCAACGACCATCGTCCCTGACAGCATCACGCGGGTCTGCACCGGATGCTGGCTGAGCTGTTCCCGAATGCGATCCATCGGCTGATTCAGGTCGATCTGAACCGTCTCACCCGAGCTGACCTCCTCTTCCGGCAAGAACCGCGCCGGATCCCGGTCGAGCTCCTCGATGAACACCCCCTCGGCCGTGATCTTGCCCAGTATGTTGCGGTCGGCGCTGCAGCTGATGCCCAGCCCGACGGGCAACGACGCGCCATGGCGCGGCAAGCGGACCACCCGCACATCGTGGGCGAAGTACTTGCCACCGAACTGTGCGCCGATGCCGAGCTGCTGCGAAATGGCAAAGATCTGCGCTTCGAGCTCGAGATCCCGAAACGCGGAGCCCGCTCGCCCCCCCTGCGTTGGCAGATTGTCCAGATAGCCGGCGGTGGCCAGGGTCAGCGTCTTCATCGTGTTCTCGGCGCTGGTGCCACCCACCACAAGGGCCAGATGATACGGCGGGCAGGCCGCAGTCCCCAATGTCCGCATCTTCTGCTCGATCCAGACCGGCAGGGTCTTGGGGTTGAGGATCGCCTTGGTCTCCTGGAACAGCATCATCTTGTTTGCCGAGCCACCACCCTTGGCCATGAACAGCAGCTTGTAGGCATCACCCGGAACCGCGTGAAGGTCGATCTGCGCCGGCAGGTTGTTTCCGGTATTGGCCTCCTTGAACATCGTCAGCGGGGAGTTCTGCGAATAACGGAGATTCTCCGTCTGATAGGTCTTGTAGAACCCACGGGTCAGTGCCTCCGCGTCGTCGAAGTCGGTCCAGACCTGCTGCCCCTTGAGGCCGTAGACCTTGACCGTGCCGGTGTCCTGACAGCTCGGCAATACACCCGCAGAGGAGACCACGGCGTTCTTGAGCAGAGCCAGCGCCACGTAGCGGTCGTTCTCCGATGCCTCGGGATCGTCCAGAATCCGCCTCAGCGACTCCAGGTGCCGCGTGCGATAGAAATAGTTGATGTCGCTCAGCGACTGCCGGGCCAGCTGGGTCAGCGCCTGGCTGTCAACCTTGAGAATCTGCGTGCCCTCGAAGGACGCGGTGGAGACGTGTTCGTCGGTGAGCAGCCGGTACGAGGTCCGATCCTCGCCCAGCGGGTACATCGGCTCGTACTTGAAACCGTTTTCAGACATACAAGACCCCTGGAAGACGATAAGGCTGTGGGGTCAGGATAGATGATCTGATCCGGGAGTCAAATCAGGAGTTTCCGGGGTCTGGTCGTCTCCTCTGGTCTGGACATCACGATCTCGCCGTCCCGTCCGCGCGGGTCAGCCACGCCTGGGATGGGGAGCGCAGGAGGCAATCCGTGGACGTTCGGCATCCCTCCCACCAGACACACGGTTGGTGATCCTACTAAGATTGGCAGCTGAATCTCCGCTGAGCTGGCTCCAGTCATCCCAGCACAGCGAGACATCCGGCAAAGACCAGACGCAAAGACCGGGGGAACTCATCGAAAAAAATCAGGTGCCCAACCTGCTGGCATGGGTCGGCATTCTGGGCGGCCTCTCGGCAATTTTCAGTCCATTCCTGGGCTTGGCCGCGCTGCCGCTCGCCCTCTGGGCAATCCACCTCCGGGCACATCCATGGACGAGCCACGACCAGACCGCCCCGAGAGCATCGGACGAAGCCGAACGCGTGTTCCTGGCGTTCGTGCTCCTCCTCGTTGCCTTTTATGCCATGGGCAACAAAGGAGTCGGTTCGGATCGACTGACGATCCCCGAGCAGCACAAGAAGGACGTCACCTGCATGCTTCTGTCGGTGCTAGGCCTGTGCGCGTTCCTCGTCAGGGACATCCTCAGGCGCAAGTCCATCATCACCGGATGTTTCACCATTGCATGCGCCTTCCTTTTGCTTGAGCTCTTCGTGATGTGGGTCTGGAACTAGCCGCTGACATCTCCCTGACGGGGAACCCATCTGTCCGGCCTCCTGTGGGTGTGAGGCCGGTATGTGCGACCCCCACTCTGGATGACGGAGAGGCTCGGTTGACGGCTTCCTCTTGCCCATCACTCTCTGCTTCTGCGAGAATATGCGTGAGAATGCCACCCAGAAAACCACTAACCTCTAAACCAGGCGAGCACTGAACCTATGTGGTGGTTTGTACGAAAATGCCGACCTCTGTGATCCAGCGGGATAGTGCCGTCTTTTCCGAGGTCGAAATCGCGATCCTCAATGTCCGTCAAGGCTGCGTGGAGGACTATGCGAAGATCGTCTCTGCTTACCAGGAGCGGCTGCGCCGCGCGCTGTCCGCGACCACCTCGGGCAACGTGGACGTCAACGAGATTGCCCACGAAGCCTTCGTCAAAGCCTTCCTCCACATCGACAGCTACCAGCCGGGCACCGATTTTTTCGCCTGGCTGAAACAAATAGCCCGCAACCTGCTGCTCGCAGAACTGAAGAACCGGCGAATGACAGCTCAGAAAGGGCAGAACTATCTGGCCTTCCTGATGAACAGCACGCTGACCGCCGACCGAGCGGACGCCGAATCGCTCGACGAAGCTCGCATCGAGGCGCTAGAGCACTGCCTCGAGAAACTCACCGTGCGAGATCGGTCGATCATCAACTTGAGATACCGCCAGGGCGCCTCCATCCGAGACGTTGCACTGATGCTCGGCAAATCGCCCGGCGCGGTGAAAGTGCTGCTGTTCAGCATTCGCGAAAAACTCCGCGACTGCGTGCAGCGCCAGTTGTCACGAGGGGCCCAAAGATGAAGGATCTGGACCAGAAACTAGCCAGCTATCTCGACGGCGAACTGGAAGAACGCGAAGCCGACCATCTCGCGGGTCAACTCGAACAGAACCCGGAAGCGCTCCGCCGCCTCGCCGAGCTGAGCAATGTCGACCGGATGCTCGAGACCACCCAGGCGCCGTTCGACTCCCGAGCCTTCACGCGGCGTGTGATGAACTCTCTCGGGGCACCCAAGTCGGGACAGACCGCTCCCGCCGAGCCACGAGCCCGCCCCCCCCTGGGAGTGCTAGCGGCAGCGGGCCTGGCAGCCGCATGCCTTTTCTGGCTGCTACAACACGACCTGGTGCGGCCATCCACCCCACGTCAGAAACACACAGCAACGCAGCAAGCAGCCTCCTGGGTCCAATTGCAAGGCAAGTTCGAGGTCACCCGCTTCCCCGAAGGCCCCTGGACCACACTCGACGGCGCGCCCGAGGCCGGCATGTTCATCCGAGCCACACACGGCACGGGTCAGATACGCTTCACCGACGGCTCCCAGATGAGTCTCTCGAGCGGCGGCATGTTGCGCCTGAAAGACGACCCAAGCCATGTCGAACTCCACGCGGGTCGCTTGCGGTTCATCAATCAGGGGCAGGTGACCGCGCAGATCTCACTGGCCGCCGGAACGGTCGACGTCCCCGCTGGACAGTCGGTGGAGGTAACTCTGGAAGTAACCGACGGAACCATCCTCCAGCCCAGGGGTCTTCAGTTCACCATGGCTGGCCCCGCAGAGGCTGGGCACACCAGCTTCCTCCAGTTGATGGCGGCACCGGCCTCGGTGGTGGCACCCGTGATGGTGCTTCCGGCAACAGTCGCGACACCTCACTGGCTCTACCGATCCCGAGCGCTGCTGCGTCAGGGCCAACACGGCAAGTGGAGCGTCCAGCGGATTCAGACCACGCGCGTCGGAGGGTAGTCGAACAAGGCCGGCCAACTGACCGCAGCGGAACAGTCCGGACATCACGGCGTTGAGGTCTGCGGCGCACATGGCAGCGCCTGCCGCGGAACGCTATAATAAGCGGCATGTCAGAGCCTTCCGCTGGCCAAGCCCCCCAAGAGCCGGAAGGAAAATTGATGAACCGCGTCCTGGGGCTCATGTTCGGCGAAGATCCCGTCGAATGCGAAGCCACTGGCGATGAGCTGCTCGGCCAGCTGGCTCAGGCGCGCTGGCTCAGGCGCGCGGGCTCGTCGATCGGCAGGAACTGGATGACTGCAAATCAGAGGTCGAGCGGGCTCGCGAAGCGGGCAAGATCCTGAGGCTGGGGCAGGTCTTGGTGCGTCGGAGGCGCCTTTCGGTCGAAGCCTTCATCGAGTTGAACCAGCAGGTCGTCCAGCAGTCTCCGACCCAGTTTCAGGTGCACCGCGCCCCGACCTTTTCACTCTCTCCAGAGGGCTCTCATCCCGACCCGCACTACCAGCGGTATCACCTGGTGCGTCCGCCGGGTCGCGGCGGTGTGGGGGACGTGTATCTGGCCTGGGACTGGGAGATGCAGCGCGAGGTGGCGCTGAAACTGCTACGGCGGGTGGACGACCTGAACTTGCTGGTCCAGAGACTTCACCGGGAGGCCCAGGTCGCGGCCCGTCTCAACCACCCCAACATCATCACCGTCTACGACATCGGCGCCGACCTGAGGGTGGAGGACAAACCACCGGCGCACTACATCTCGATGGCCTACGTGGAGGGCGGCACCCTGGGCCATGCGATCAAGCGGGGACTGGCTCTCGACAACCAGCTGCAGCTGCTGGAGCAGGTTGCCCGCGGGATGGGCCATGCGCACCAGAATCAGGTGATCCACCGGGATCTGAAGCCGAGCAACATCCTGCTCTCGGAAGACGGTCGGGCGATCATCACGGATTTTGGGCTGGCCCGTTGGGAGCTGGACGCCTCCACCCTGACCCAGACCGGTGAGATCATGGGGACGGCTTTCTATATGTCTCCCGAACAGGCGACGGGCGACAAGAACTCGATGGACCCACGCACCGATGTCTGGGCGCTCGGGGTGATGCTGTACCAGATATTGACCGGCCAGGTCCCCTTCCAAGGCACATCCGAGACCGTCGTGCTGGGAGCCATTCTGCGGAAGACTCCTGTGCCACCTCGTCAGCTGAGACCGCAGATCTCCGAGGCGTTGGAGCAGGTCTGCCTGAGAGCGCTCAGCAAGGAACAAAGCGGCAGGCAGGCCAATGGGCAGGTGTTCGCGGATCAGCTGTCCAGCTGTCGTCTCCCAGTTCAGCGGTCCGTGGCCCAGCACAGCCGACGAATCTTCGCGAGCTTGCAGTTGAGTCGAACGGCGACGCTATGCTTGATCGGCCTGTCCGTTGCGGTACTCCTGCTACTGGCATGGGCCATCCAATCCCACAGAGAACTGCAGCAACTCAGGCAGCAGGGAACGGCAAGCAACCCCCCTGCCGCTGAATCTGGCACATCGGAGCCCGCAGCAAACCGATCATCCGCAGCCGACAAACGGCTGGCCAGGTTGCGCAAGCGAACCCAGAGCTTCTACGCCATCCTGGTCAGCAGGCAAAACGATCAGCTCGGGTCCTACATCACCGCGCCAGATGCCCGGACCCACGCCCGGACATTCGAAGAGGACCCGGTCCGAACCTGGGAGCGACTGCACCATGGTGAGTCCTGGCAGATCCAGCAGGTCAAGATCGAGAACCTGATCGTCAACCTGACGGACGGGAGCGTGACAGTGCGCACGGTCCTGAGCCAGACAGGCAAACAGCGGACAACTGTGGTTCAGCACCACGAGTGGACTCTCTGGGGCACGACATGGTATCCCCGTTGGGGCGAACGCCCGCTTCGCTCGGAGGTGCCGGACAAACCCCAACCGCAACCCATCCGGCCTGAGCCCACGGTGGACCTCAGCACCCTGCGAAAGCAATACATCAAGCTACAGGGTGAGCTGGCCGAGCTGCGCAAGCTGGCGGCCCGCCTCAAGCAGAAGATCGCCGCGCAGCAACGGGAGTTTCCCGCGTCGGCAGGATTCGAGACACTGGGACCCGAAGCCCCCAAGGGCCTGCAGCAGTTCGAGCAACTCTCGAAGAGCCTCGGTGGCGCGCTCGAGAGCTGCCGACAACTGAGAACACTGAAGCAAACCCAGAAAGCTCACGAGCTGCTCCAGACACTCGATGCGACCCAGCTCGAGCGCCATCGCCCGCAGTTGATCGCGCTGCTGGCCTCCGCCGACCGCATCCTGGCAACCAACCAGGGAAAGCGACGAGCCGCCACGGAGTACTACGAGCGCCGCTTTCACCCCACCCTGCTGGACAAACTGCTACAGCCGAAGCGCGATCTCGAGGGCATTCTGACCTGGTGCGGGCAGGCCAGGTCGCGCTATCCGGCGGTCGCATCACTGATCGATCGGGATGTCCTGGACGTGAAGCGGCTGAGGCGCTTCGACGAGCTGGTCCTGCGGGGCAGTTCCCTGGCCGTGGGCCAGCAGTTCGACTATGCGGGGCATACCTTCGAGTTGGTTAGGGATCCCGACAAACCCGGACAACTCAAACTCAGCAAGATCGGCGGCAAGGTGCAGCTGGCATTCAAGCCCGAGCGCTTGACGCTGGCCGATCAGTCACGGCTGGCTCACCTGGCGGCCGCCCGGGAAACGGACGCGGGAGCCAACCGCGAGCTCCACCGGCGCATCTTCATGGCGCTGGCCTTCGCCCCCGAGGGGCGGGGTCAAGCCCTCGCCGAGGGGGAGCTGTCACACCTCGGTCCTGCGGCAGGGCGTTATCGTGAGCTGCTCGAGAAACTACGCAAGACCCAGCTGGCAGACAGGCAGGCGCACCTCGCACAGCGCGCCAGGCAGTTCGTCCAGCAGCGAACGACACTGGGCCATCAGCTGAACCTGGGGAAGATCGTCTCGGTCAACTTCAGTCCCGATGGACGCCTGCTAGCTTCCGGTTCCCACGACCATACGGTCCGGCTCTGGGCGGTCAGCACCGGCCGTCTCTCGATGACGCTCCGGGGACACGAGGGGGTGGTGAAGACGGTCGCGTTCAGCCCGGATGGGCGGCTGCTGGCATCCAGCTCCCACGACAAGACCGTGCGGATCTGGGACCGGAGGCGAGCGAAGCTGCGACACACGCTGACGGGGCACACCAAGGGTGTGCGCACTCTGGCCTGGGGCAGCTCGGGCCGGCGGCTCTGCTCGGCCGACGACGCCGGGGCGATCCGCGTCTGGGACATCAGTAGCGGACGGACGCTATGGACGCTGCAGGGCCACCTCGAGACAATTACGCAGCTGTGTGTCAAACCGGACGGGCAGATCGTCTCGGGCAGCATGGACCATACGTTGAAGTTCTGGGACATCCGCAGCGGCAAGCTGCTGCACACGGCCCGAGGACACACGGATCGGGTCAGCGCAGTCGCCGCCAGCCCGGACGGTCGGTTGCTCGCCTCGGGCAGCCACGACCACACGGTCCGGCTCTGGGACGCCGCCTCAAGCAAGCTGCTGGCGACGCTGAGGAAACACTCGCGCGGCATCTGTGCACTGACCTTCGACTCGACTGGAGAGCTGTTGTTCTCAGCCGGCTACGATGGGACGATCTGCACCTGGGATGTCGCGAGGCGTGCGCTGCTGAACCAGTTCAAGCTGACCACAACCCCACGTGGCCTGGCGGTCAGCCCCGATGGCCGGATGTTGGCCACTGGCGGCTACGACCAGCTGGTGCGCCTCTGGGGAGCGGCCAAGTAATGGCTCGCCTGACTCAGCGGCCACGCTGTCAGGGAGACAGACCGCTGGAGAACAGGATCTTGCGCAGCTCGCCCTCTACTTCGTCGGGGCTACCCACATACTGCAGCACGACCTCCCGGGTGATCGATCGCAGCAGCTTACGACAATAGGACAGCTGGTTGCGCACGGCGGTCTCCGACCGGCCGAGGTGCTCCGCGACCTCCTGATAGGTCGATCCCGACTGCTCGTTGACGCCGATCAGCCTCGCCGTGTCTTCCAGAGAGGAGGACTCCTCGGGCAAGCAATAGAGACTGACGGTCTGGTAGTGTTCGGACATCCCGCGGTCCAGCAGCCGGCGCTTCAACTCGGCCAGCGACTGCTGCAAGACGATCCCCAGCCATTCGCGGTCGAACATCGCTTCCAGATCCTGTTCTGCAGGGGTCTGGCGCAGCTGCGTGTCGCCGGGCGACGGCGCGTCGACCTGGCGACGCACCTGCCGACGTCGAGCCCGATCGATCATGTAGTTCTTGACCGAACGCTTGAGGAAGGCCCGAAAGCTGCCCTTGCCGGGAGTCAACTGTTCGAGATGCCGCTTCTCCAGCAGGCGAGTGAAGAAGGCCTGAACCAGATCCTTGGCTTCATCGGAGGTCAGCCGCCCGTTGAACCGAACGTAGGAGAATACCGGACGCCAGTAGAGCTGCAGCAGCAACTCCAGCGATTGCCGGCGGCTGGCCTCGTCCGGGCTGGAGGTCGCCAGGATACGGCTCCAGGAGGTCTCGGGAAAATCCCCACAGGAACCGCCGATCGACGTGTCGCGCAAACTCAAATCAGCCCCAAGCATACGGCATCGGAGGGCGCGATGCCAGAGACCGAGGGCTGGCGGGCCGGTCGCAAGCACCGACCCGCCAGGCCACTCAGGGCATCTTGACCGAGAGCGGCTGCGAGACCCCTTTGACCACCTGGTTTTTCTGGAACGTCACCACCGCGAAGTAGAACGTCTTCCCCTGGGCCGATGCGATCTGCGGGATATTGACCCGCGCCAGCCCCTTGCCCGCAGCGTCGAGCACGCCGACGGTGCCGCTGAAGATCCCATCCGACTCGGAGGGCGCCAGCGAGAGCCAGGTGATCCCGTCATACACGATCGGCAGTGTCAGCTCCCCCAGCTGCATTCCCGGCTCCGTGCCGGTCCAGCTCGCGGCGACCCAGTAGCTCTGGCCCGCGGCGCCCGGAGCGTCGACGTTCAGCGTGAACACGCCGGGTGTGCCGCTGCTGGTCAGCGTCAGCTTGGGCTGCGGCTTGGGCGTCACGATGACCTGGTTGTTGACCTGGGTCACCTCCTCCGCAGTCGACTGGAGCACAACTGTCAGCGGGGCATCGGAGGGCGTGCAGGACAGGCTGACCGTCACCGAGCGCGCAGTCAGGTCCAGCGGCGCCTCGATCGCCGGGACACTGCCCGAGGCCAACATCACGCCATTCTGGTACAGCTCGAGCGACACCCCGGACGCTGCAGCGCTTCCCACGTTGTGGACGGTCACCTGGACCGCTCCCCCCGGCTGCAGCACCACGTCATCGGCCGAGATGGCCGGATCGGGCAGCAGCGTCGATCCGCTGGGATCGGCGGCCGACAGCTGACGAATCTCGATCTTCTGCAACAGGCCGGCCCGCACGTCGCCGAGCACGAGATCCTGCCCCCGGGTCTTCACCCCCAGGACGAACTGGGTGTGGGGCGTACCATCCAGGCCGATCCTGACCTGATAGCTCCCCGGGGCCAGGCCCTGGAGTGTCAGGCCGATGTCACGCGACTGGTCGGAGAAATTGAACAGCAAGATGTCCAGCCTGTCGCCGTGGACGTCATTGACCAGCGCCGCGATGTCCAGCTCGCCCGCGGCGGTGTCGGGATTGAACCACGTGACCGCGGCCGAGCCGGCGACCTGCCCCTCCATCGTGGCCTGCAGGGTCGCGTGAGACGACTGGTGATAGACGTAGATCCGGTCGGCGTAAGAGACGCTGGTCGTGCCGAGGGGCCAGAAGTAGCGTATCCAGTCGATGCCCCTGGACAGCGACTTGTTCAGCGCGCTCTTGTCCTTGGTTGCAGCAGAGCCCTGCTGCAGGTAGGCCAGATAGGGACCGGCGAAGTGATCGATCACCGCCTCGACTTTGGCCATCTCGGCCTCCCCCAGATTCAGCGCCGGGTCCTGCTCCAGCGCCGTGCGTGACCGGGCCAGCGCGTCGGCCACCTGAGCGCCCAAAATCTGACAGGTCCACGCCGGCTGCCCGGGACTGGTCCCGGACACTCCTCCCTCGAGCCAGTCGTGGACCCGGTAGCCTGCGGTGAGCATCGGCTGCAGAAAGATGTGTCGGTCCTCGGCGCTCGAGCGCTCATAGGCGCTGGCCAGCAGCCCGTACATCGACCCGTGGTGAGACACATCCTTCGGCAGATCGTAGTATCCGGCGTTCTTCCACCAGTCCCCGCCAGTGCCGAACACGACCCCACCGTCGGAGTGCGTGGTGACCGAGCAGGGGAAAAACCGGCCGGCTTGCCGCCTGTCGTGGCCATCGCGTGGCTGGCCCACTCGCGGGCCCATTCCTCGAACATCTGCCGAATGCGCGGGGAGCCGTTGTAGTCCAGCAGGAAGAAACCGGGCAGCACCGCCCGGGAGTTGAGCGGGATGTCGCGCCCGGGCAACTTGACCGCGTTGGCTCCGAAGACATACGAGAGGAAGCGCCGCTTCCCGCTCGCCGGATCGAGCACCGTCCAGGAATTCGCGTCCGTCTCGTCCATGTTGCGAATCGTCCGCATAGCGAACTCCAGGTAGCGCGGATCGCCGTGATGCGTTCGCAGCAGGACGGCCAGCGGATTTGTGGTGAACTTCGCGGCATGCTCCACGTCGCCGGCGTTGTTGAAGTACCCCTGTTGCTGATCCACCAGAGGACCCAACAACTCGGCCTGCATCACGGCCCCCACACCCGTCTCGAGCACGCCACCCGGCTCCCGACAGGCCAGCGAGGGGACCGCCAGCAGTCTGGCTCCTTCGTTGTCATCCCCGGCTCCGCCGCCCAGTTGCCCTTGCTTCAGGCGGTTGGTGATCCACCACGTGCCCGCATTGCGGAACGCTCGGTGATAGCGGCGCTGAATGTTGGCCCAGGCCGGGGCCGCCGTGACATCGGCCAGCTCGGTGTGGGAGGCCCACCAGGTTTCTGCCGGGTCGAAGTCGGGGACGCTGTGCAGTCCCTTCCAGTTCTTGATCAGGCCGCCCGTGACCGCGTAGTTCTGGGCTATGAAGGTGAACACCCGCAGGTTGGCCGCCCGGGGAAACAGCGCCTGGACCGGCGCCAGTCGGTCATTGAGGATCCCCAGCCAGTAGTCGGCGTAGGGGCTCTCCGGATCGCTGAACTTGGTGTTGCGGCTGTAGAGATTGCGCGCGATCAGGAAGGCCGCCTTGGGCGCCAGCGGGCTCTCGGTCGACCAGGCCTGCGGCGTGGTCTGCAAGATGTCGTCATCCAGCTGCTCGAGCAGTTGCACGCCGGCGCTGAGGTTGGCGACGATGGTGTTCAGACTCCCGGGCACGACGTCGGTCTTGTAGCCTCGCGCCTGGCAATGGAACCAGCCCAGAGCCACATCGCGCACCTCGTCGAGCAGGGACGCGACCGCGATGCTGTCCGGGGCGTCGAGCCCTGTCAGCAGATCACGGGTCTGCTCCAGCAGGTCGGTATCCAGATCCTGTTCCTCGCCGGTCAGCCAGCCCAGCAACCAGGCATAGCCCCAGGCCCGGGGCAGCGGGTCCGCGACCTGATCCAGCAGCGTGCGGGCGGTGACGTAATCATGGTCGTTGAAAGCCGCCAGCGCAGCGGCCAGCTGTGCGGCATAGGCCGGCTGAGCCACCAGCCGCTGCGTCGCGTGGTCGAACGAGATCGGCGCCGGAACGTGCGGGTAGATCTCCAGGCCCATCACAGCATTCAGGCTCGGCGCCTGGCCATCACAGTGAAACCGGATCTCGAGCGCCCCCCCCGGTGACCTCCGAGAGGAAGCGGACCTGCTTGTAGCCGCCGATGCTGTAGTCCAGACTGCCCTTGTCAGTCATCGTCCGGGCAAACGCATCGGTCACGACCGGGATCCCGCCGGCAAACACGTCCATCCGCTCCCGAGGGGTCTTCAGCAGCATCCCCGAGGTACTCCCCAGGTCGCCGAGCACGGCCTTGACGTGGTAGGTGCCCTTCGGCAGGTCGACTCGAAAGGTGATGTCCCCCACCGACTGTACGCCATCCCGGATCAGCGCCTCGGGGAGATTGTGTGGCACCTTCCAGTCGGGCGGCGGCCGGAGGTAGGCCAGCTCGGGGGATGACGTCCATCCGTGGCCGACCGAGGCCTCGTAGGCCGTCGTCGGATCGATCAGGACGTAACCGGAAGCCAGCGGAGAGGACGGCTGGCCCATGTCGAACCGCCGGACGGCGGTTGGAGAGGCGGGGCCGGCGCCACCGAATGGCGGAGCGGGTCTGATGCTCGGCCCGCTCGCTGCGATGACCGCCGAGCGACCCAGCGGGGCGCCCGCGGGAGAAACCCGGGTCGC
>CAZANL010000018.1:3487-18483 GCA_964486115.1 uncultured Planctomycetota bacterium | reverse complement strand
CAGAGAACCACCTGCCCGCGCTGGAGTCCGGGCAGCTGTATCTGAAGTTCTAGGAGGCTCGGGGCTGGCGGCTCGTGTGTGGCGGGCTAGATCGGACGGAGCGCATCATCGCCTCCGGCCTGCGCGAACATGCTCAGGTCGACCGTGGCGCCACGCTCCCGCATCAGCTGGACGACCTTGGGGATCATCCCTCGACAAATGAAGCGGCCTTGATTCGTGCCGTCCTCAGCTACACCGGTCCGCTGCCAACCAAACAACTCCTGGAGCAAGATCGTCTCCTCCTGGATCCCGGTGATCTCCATGATCGAGATCACCTTGCGGGTGCCGTCCGAAAGACGAGCCTGATGGACGATCACCTGGACCGCAGAAGCAATCTGCTGGCGGATCGCCTTGATCGGCAGCTGATAGCCGGCCATCATGATCAGCGTCTCCAGGCGTGCCAACACGTCTCGCGGACTGTTCGCGTGCAAGGTGGTCAGCGATCCATCATGGCCAGTGTTCATCGCCTGCAGCATGTCCAGCGCCTCGGCACCGCGGCACTCACCAACGACGATCCGGTCGGGCCGCATGCGCAGGGCGTTCTTGACCAGATCGCGAATCGAGACCGTCTCCTCCATTCCACCCAGCCCCGACTCCCGCGCCTCGAGGCACACCAGATGCTCTTGCTTGAGCTGCAGCTCGGCGTTGTCCTCGATGGTCACGATTCGCTCCCGCTCGGGGATGAACCCGGAGAGCATGTTGAGCAGTGTCGTCTTGCCGGACCCGGTTCCGCCGGCAACGATGATGTTGGCCCGCTCATGAACCGCCAGGTGCAGAAATCTCAGCATATTGGGCGAGAGCGTGCCAAAGCGGGTCAGGTCATGCCCCGTATACGGCTTGGGTGCGAATCGCCGGATGGTGATCGTCGTGCCGTTGGGCGACAGCGGCGGCGCGACGACGTTGACCCGACTGCCGTCCTTCATTCGCGCGTCTGCCATGGGCTGTCCGCCGCTTATCGACTTTCCCAGCGGCGCCAGGATCTGGCGAGCCGTGGCCTGGAGGTGATCCTCGCTATTGAACGTCAGGCGCTTGAGGCGCCGCAGCTTCCCTGCCTTCTCCACGTATAGCGTGTCGGGGCCATTGATCATCACCTCGGTGACCCCTTCTTCCTTCATCAGCTGCTGGAGCGGCCCCATTCGGGTCAACTCGTTGAGCAGGGCACTGAGTAAGCTATCCGTGTCGACCTTGCCCAGCTGCGCCGCGTGCTCTTCCACTAACTGGCGTAATCGCGCCAAGACCTGCTGGCGAAGCTGCTTATCGTCCCAATCTCTGTACTCGAGAGGGGTGAAATCCGGCAGCTTGGCGTAGCTACGGTGAAGTAGCCGCTTGGCACGTGTCAGGGACGGTGGAGCCACGGCCTGGGTCCTTTCCAGCGATTCTTCTGAGGACATGACCCGATGGTACCTTTGACGGGCTCTATTTTTGGTTAAAATCATGGGATTACTTGCGCTTGGGGAGAATTTTGGGCTTTTCCTGCTGGATTCAAGGTTGCTCCCTGCTATACTTCCCACTCTATCCTAGGGAGCAGGATAGAGTTGTGCCTTTCAGGGCAAAGCGCATAAGTCACTAGGGAGATTGTAGAAATGACGACTCGCAGCATCCAGTCAATCGTGATCCTGGCTTGCATGATCGGCCTGCTGTTGTCCGTTGGTTGCGCCTCAGTCAACCGGGATGCCGGCGGAACCGGTGGCCCGAGCGGGGATCAGGTCCAGATCGAGCGGATCCCGCTGACGGGTGGCGAAGGCTACATGAAGGCCCGTATGTACGACTTCATGGACGTCTTCGGCTTTTCAATGATGTTCGGCGTCGGACTCGACGTCAACGTCCGCGCCACGCAGCTGGTCCAGCTTGGCGGCGGCATCTACGAGTCACGACGTCTGGGATTCATCGGTCGCTTCTGCGGCTGGTGGCGTGAATCGCGCACCGAGGGTGGTGTGACGGTTGCTTACGGTCAGCGCCTGACTCGATCTGAGATGGAAGGCCCGATCCGCAAGTACTTCCCCAACGATTTCTACCCGCGGCCCGAGACGCTCAATATGGCGGGCGCGAAGGATCGTACGGCGGATGAGATCGGCGCCACGGTCTTCGCCTTTATTTTCGGCGTGGATGCATTCGTCAGGCCTGTCGAGTTGATCGACTTCGTCTGCGGATGGTTCACCGTCGACTTCAAGGACGACGATTACGATCTCAAGATGAAGTCAGCCGAGCGCTAGAAGCGCTCTTACGACCACAGTCAACAACACCCCTCGAACCCGGACACACCGGATCGGGGGGTGTTTTGCCTTTGTGCTGGCTCACGCGCATAAACCCGCCCGCCACCCGAGTGGGTCGGTTTACCCCGTCCAACCGCCTTGGTAGCGGACAGCTTTGTGCCAGTCCGTTGCTCCCCCTCCGAGAACCAGTTAGCCCGGGCTGCTCACTTCGTAACCCGAGCGCACCCTCAGCCCGTCGCCAGACAGTCCCTCAGAGCATCTAGCGTCGGATCGATCCGGTCGAAACTCGACGGCCGCTCCAGCAGAGCCAGAAGGCTGGCCGGCGCGGGTACGGGGGCCCCGATCAGCGGCTCGACGATCGTCTCGAACTTGGCAGGATGGGCGGTGGCAACGACGATCCAGTCCGGCGTCTGCTGCTGCTGCCGCATGTGGATCGCCGTGGCGGTGTGTGGGCACCAGACGGATTGCCAGCGCTCTGGACCGGCCGCGATCTCTCTCTCGATGGTCTGGTCGCTCACCGAAAGCGCGCTGGCATCTCTCCGCAACGCTGGCGCGGTGCCATACAGGTGGAGTACTCGCTCCATATTGCTGGGATCGCCAACGTCCATCGCGTTGGCCAGCGTGCGCACCGATGGGTGGGGAGAGTAATCCCCGCTCTCCAAGAACTCCGGGACGACCTTGTTGGCATTGGTCGCCAAACCGACGTGACCTACAGGAAAGCCAATCCGCATGGCCCACAACGCGGCCAGTGCATTCCCCAGATTGCCAGTCGGCACGATCAGGCCGGGGCGGCTTCCCTTCCGCTCGGAAAACCACAGGGTAGCCGCCGCATGATACACGGTCTGCGGAAGCAGTCGGCCGATACTGATACTGTTGGCCGAAGTCAGACGCCGACGCCTCTTCAGTTCAGGCTCGCCAAAAGCGGCCTTGACCATTCTCTGACAGTCGTCAAAGGTCCCGCAGACGGCCAGAGACCGGACGTTGTCACCCCAGCAGGTGAGCTGATGCTGCTGCCGCTGAGACACGCCTCCCTCGGGAAAAAGAATCACCACCTGAATCTCCGGACGGGCATGGAACGCCGAAGCGATGGCCGCTCCAGTATCCCCTGAGGTGGCGACCAGGATGGTCTGCCCCTGCCCCTCAGGAATACGGCTCAAGCAGGCCGCCAGGAACCGAGCCCCGACATCCTTGAAGGCCGCTGTCGGCCCGTGAAACAGCTCCAGCACCGCGGTCCGTCCGTCTGGCAAGTGTCGCAGGGGAATCGGAAAATCCAGCGCGTCGTGACAGATCTCCTCGAGCATCGGTGCCAGGCGGTCACCAGCGAAAAAGGGTGCCAGCAAGCGATGCGCGATGTCGGGAATACGGGTCAGTCCGGCGAAGACAACAGGATCGTGCATCGGCATCTCGGCCGGCACGTAGAGGCCGCCGTCTGGCGCGAGCCCATCGATTATCGCCTGCGAGAGAGACGCAGTCGGACAACTGCGCCGGGTGCTCTGGTACTTCATCGTATTCTCGTCATCAGCGGCCGTGGGGGTGTCCTTCCGAGGAATTCTCCTGAAGCGCTCAGAGCGCCTGTGCCAGGGCCTCCGCCACTTCAGGCGAGAGCATCGTGTCGATCATCGCCTCCCGCTCTGCGGCATCGACCCGTGACAACCGCTCCCAGGCCATCGCCCGCTTCATGCGCTTGGCGTGGGCAAACGTCTGGGCCGGGCGGGGCGCGAGCTGACGCAACCAGGTCATCGCCGCTTGGCCGGGGTTTGCGGTCAGCTCGTCTCCCAATCCCAACGCAAAGGCTTCCTCCGGCGAACAGAGGTTGGCCTCGTAGACCAGTCGGCGCATGGCCCGGTGGGGGAGAGCGTCGCGCAGTATCTCATACGCCAGTGGGGGAAAGGGAATGCCGACCGCCAGCTCGGTCAGGCCGAGTTTGTAGTCGCCGGTGCCCAGTGCACAAAAGTCGGCTGTCGCGGCCAAGACCAACCCGCCGGCGATCGCATGCCCCTCGACCGCGGCGGCCACCGGCTTGGGGCACGCGAAGACCGCCTTGACCGAGACGTCGAAGGACGCGATGAAATCGACCAGAGCCACGCGGTCCATTCCCGCCACCGACTTGAGGTCCAGCCCCGCAGAGAAGCATGCTCCCGTGGCATTCAGCAGAATCCCGCGAATCGAGTCGTCGCACGTCGCGTCAGCAAACGCCTGCCCCAGCGAGTCGAGCAACTCACGGTTCAGTGCGTTGACTTTGGGGCGGTTGAGGGTGATCTGAGCGATTCCCTCTTCGGTCACGGTGATGTCGATCGGGGGCATCCGTTCTCCTACTGAGGGGCCTTGCCGTTTCCAGCGTCGTCCGGCTTCTTTTGGTTAGACGTGATGAAGTTGACCATCGCACGGTTGACCGGATCGGACTGGCCTGCCGCGAACATGATGATGGTGAAATGGTTGCGCCGCTTGACCTCGAGCAGCTCGACGGGCGACTTGATCTGTTTGAGCTTCCCAGCAAAGGTCCGGGCCTGTCGGCCGAGCCCGCCCTCATGTTCGCCGTAGATCACCAGGAACGGGGCTTGCTTGCCCGCTCCGAGCTTGTAGAGCGGCGAAGCCGCCTTGCGGTTCAGGGGTGGAAAGGAGCGGTCGAAGTAGCGGCCGGCGATCTCGAATACACCGCTGATCGGCATCACCCCGCGAATATTTCCCGGCGACAGCTTGTGGGCCGCAAGATACTTCGAGTCGACTGCCAGCAAGGAGCACAGATGCCCGCCGGCCGAATGTCCGGCAACAAAGATATTCTCTGGATCACCCCCCAGTTTGGCGATGTACTTGTGTACCCAGGCGAATGCTCGAGCGGTGTCCACGATGTGGGCCGGGTGCTTGACGGTGGGGGAGAGCCGGTAGTTGATCGTGACCGTCAGGATCCCCTGACGTGCAAAGCTACTGGCCAGGTACCCATACAGATTCTTGGTGCCGGAGGTCCAGCCACCCCCATGGATGAAGATAAGTACGGGCGCCTTCCGCTTGCCACGAGGTACATATAGATCCAGCTTATGCCGAACCGAGTCTGCATCCTGGCCGGCGTAATAAGCCAGATTGGGCGTCTTTTTGACCTCGAAGCTCTCGTCAGCGCTGGCGCTGACACTGGCACAGGTGAATACCAGTAGGACCAGGATCCCGTTTCGGTGCATCATTGTCTCCGTGTCGACGGGAGGAGTTCGCGATTCCCGCAAGAACAGATTTTAACGCAGCCTGACGCGATTGCCGATGAATATCCGGAGATGTAGTTGCCCAAACCGTCGATCGCCTCTGTGACGTTGCCCCAACGCGCCACTGGGCCCCTTTCGGCAACTAGCTTACCGTCAGTGTCCGTCGCCGCTTAACAGCGCCAGGGACAGACGAATTTCCTTTATCCCACACTGCAATGCAACTTGTGACGACAAACAAAACCCAGAGGAGTTGGCACACCCATTGCACCATGCATGGCCTACCCATTGGGTAAAGACGACGTCACGGCTTCGGTGGAGTTTCCCGATGCCAGGAACAACACCGGAGGGCGTTGGCATGGCTAACAGTGATGAATACCGGCTCCTCGACAGATGCCTCTTACTATTGGGCCAGCTTACCCAGTGGGTCCGTGGCCGAATACAATTCGGCTACCCGAGCGAAAAACGGGCCTTCGAACGCGGACGACAACGCATGCAGCAGAACCGATACTTTGACCTCACCTAGAGGGCACAATGGGAAAGCCCCTCAAGCGGTGATTTACGCATCTCCTTATTCAGTAATTGGTTACAACATTCCAGGGTCTAAGCCCCCCACCCTCAATGCAACATAAGAAACATTATCGGACCCAGTATATCTGTGGGGGAAGCCCCTGCGATGCTAGATTAGCGATAGTCAGCCGGTATCATGAAGCGCATGCTCGCAGAGGCAAACCCGATCCGCCTTCCCGGCATGGTGCCCTTCGAGGTCCACATCGAGGGAGAGGTGGTCCTCTGGGCTGATTTCGGCCGAACGGCCTTCGTCGACCCGTTCTTCCACACGACCATTCACCGCTATCACCAGACCCACGGGCCTCTGGAAGTGATCCCCAGCTCCCTGGAGATGATGTGCGCGCTGGCCGAACAGCAGCCGGGGCTCGCCCCCAGTGGGTTGATCTTCCACATGTCCCGCTGCGGATCGACCCTGCTGGCCCAGATGCTCGCCGCCCTTGAGGAAAACGTGGTGATCGCCGAACCTCAGCCACTGAACGTCGTTCTCTCCCCGGATCACCAGAGGCCGGTCGCGGATCGCGTCCGCTGGTTGCGCGGACTGGTCAGCGCGCTGGGCCAGCCGCGACTGGGCAGCGAGCGCCAGCTGTATCTCAAGTGCACGAGCTGGAATGTTCTGCATCTAGACACGGTCCTCCAGGCGTTTCCCATCACACCCTGGTTGTTTGTCTATCGTGAGCCGATCGAGGTGCTGGTCTCCCGCCTGAGGGACTATGACGCGACGCCCCCGACCATGGGACAAGACAATCGAGCTCCTGAAGATCGTATCGCCGAAGGTTTAGCCGACTACTGCAGGACGGCGCTTCGTCACGCGGGACCTCGCTCGATGATGGTCAACTATCGAAGCCTGGACCGCCAGGGGCTACCCGCCATCCTTGAATTCCTTGGCCTGGAGGTGACGGCCGACCAGCTGGAGCGAATGCTCGCCATGCGGGCCGTCTATTCCAAGGACCCCGAGCGGCGAAAGCCGTTCACCTCGGACAGCGAATCCAAGCAGCAGGCCGCCTCCCCCCAGCTCCACGCCCTGGCCGAGCGCTGGCTGGCCGAGCCCTACGCGGAGCTGGAGGCACTGGCCTATCCGGCGTAATCGGTCAAGCCGGCCAGATGCTGGGCCACCATCTCCGGCAGGGCGCCGAGGTGATATCCCCCTTCGAGCAGACTGATCAGCTTGCCGGTGCCGGACTGGGCCGCCAGCTGGGTCAGCAGATCGGTCATCTGGCGAAAGTCCTCGATCTCCAGCGACAGCCCCCCCACCGGATCGTCGACATAGGCATCGAACCCGGCGCTGACCAGCAACACATCCGGACGGAATTGTTCGGCGGCGTGGGTGACCGTCGAACTGAACCGGTCGAGCACCTCTGCCCGACTACTCTCGGCTGGCAGCGGCAGGTTGAAGGTCGCCCCGACTCCCGGCCCGGCACCGCACTCCGACGTCGAGCCGGTTCCCGGATAAAACGGATAGCGGTGCATCGAATAATAGAACACGCTCGGGTCGTCGTAGAACACGTCCTGCGTGCCGTTACCATGATGCACGTCCCAGTCGACGATCATCACCCGCTCCAGCCGATGGGCTGACTGGATGTGCCTGGCCAGGATCGCCACGTTGTTGAACAGACAGAACCCCATCGCGCGATCCGGCGTGGCGTGGTGTCCCGGCGGTCGGCAGAGCACCAGGCCACCGGCCGGCCCTTGTTCGGACAGCACCTGATCGGCCAGCGCACAGGCGGCGCCAGCCGCCTGTCGGGCCACGTCGTAGGACGCGGGCGAGCAGACGGTGTCCGGGTCCAGCATCCCCCATCCGGCTGCCGCGCAGGAGCGCACTCGCTGGTGATGGGCCGCGGTGTGTACCGCCTCGATGGCTGACGTCTCACAGGCAACCGGCTCGATCAGCCTGTTCGACGGCAACAGTCCTCGCTCACTCAGGTGCGCGGAGATGCCGGACACCCGCTCCTTGCACTCGGGGTGCCGCCCCGTTTCGTGATCCAGAAAAACCGGGTGACTAACCAGCCAGGTCGCCAAGCGCCTGCTCCAGCTCATCCACCAGCGCTCCGAAGTGTGTCAGCGCCGCCTCCACCGGCTCCGGACTGGCCATGTCCACGCCCGCGGCATGCAGCGCCTCGATCGGATAAACCGAGCCGCCCGCGCCGAGAAACCGCAGATAAGATTCGCGCGCTTCGTCGCCGCCTTCCAGCACTTTGCGTGACAGCGCGATCGCCGCCGAGACACCGGTGGCGTACTGAAAGACATAGAAGTTGTAGTAGAAATGCGGGATCCGCAGGCACTCCAGGTCCAGCTGCGGGTCGAGCGTGAACCCGGGACCATAGTAGCGCTGGAGAATCTCACGATACACCCCGGTCAGCGTGTCCAGCGTCAGTGGTTTGTTGTTTTCCACCATGCCGTGGATCCGCAACTCGAACTCGGCGAACATCGTCTGCCGGAACAGCGTGCCGCGCAGGTCGTCGATCGCCCGATTGACGAGGTAGGCCCGAAAGCGCGGGTCGTCATTGGTCTGGAGCAGATGCCGGGTGAGCAGGCATTCGTTGAAGGTGGATGCGACCTCGGCGACGAAGATGCTGTAGTTGGCGTACTGCGGCGGCTGGTGCGTCGTGGACAGGTGGGTGTGCATCGAGTGACCCGCCTCGTGCGTCAGCGTGTAGACGCTGTCCAGCGTGTCGGCCCGGTAGTTCATCAAGATGAACGGATCGCTGTCGTAACAGCCGGCGGAATAGGCCCCGGCTTGCTTACCACGGTTCTCGTAGCGGTCGACCCAGCCGCCGAGCAGCCCACCCCGGAGCGCGTCGCGGTATTCCTCGCCCAGCGGGGCAAGCGATTCGTGGAGCAGCTGCACGCCGCGCTGGTACGGATAGTCACACTCGATCTGCGAGACCATCGGCACGAAGATGTCGTAGAAGCGAATCTCGTCCAGCCCGAGCGTCCTCTTACGCAGCTCGTAGTACCGATGAAGGACCTCGAGGTTGTCCTGAACCGTCCCGATCAGGTTGTCGTAAACCGCCTCGGGCACGTTGTTCTCGAACAAGGCGGCGCGACGAGCGCTCTCGTGATTGGAGACCTTGGCATAAAACACGTCCCGCTTGATCGCAGCCTGGAGGGTCGCTGCCAGCGTGTGCTTATGCTCCTCGAAACCCTGATAGTACGTGTCGAAGAAGGCCTTGCGCACGGTCCGGTCCGGCCGGCTCAGGTAGGACAGATAGCCTCCATGCGTGACCTCGACCTGGTCCCCGTCTTCGTTGGAGATCGTACCGAAGCGCATGTCCGCATTGTTGAGCTGACTGAACGCGTCATAAGGCGCCTGAGCCATCTCGGCGGTCATCGCCAGGATCCTCTCTTCGGGCCCGCTGAGGGTGTGTGGCTTGTGCCGCAGAAGCCGCTCGAGCAGAAATCTGTAGGGCGCCAACGTCTCTGCAGCGAGAAACTCGCTCATCCGCTCGTCGGCGATCGCGATCAGCTCGGGTCGCATGAAGCTGGTGGCCTCCTGCAGCTGAACCTGCAGCACCATCACGCGATCCTGCATGCCCTTGCAGTGGCTGTTGGCGGTGTCCTCGTCACTTCTTCGCCCGGCGTAGTTGTAGAGCTTGTGTAGCGTTCGACCAGCCTGGATATCCGCGTCGATAAAAGCTGCCAGTGTGTCGGCCGACTCCGCCAGTCGCCCCTGAAAGGAGGCCAGCGCGGGGACCGCCTGCGCCAGCTGTTCGAATTCCGTCTCCCAGGCAGCCTCGTCACTGTACAGCGTTGACAGGTCCCAGCAGTCCGCGGGGTCTACCTCGCTGCGTTCCGGCAGCGTCACAGTCGTGGTGGTCATCTGAACTTCTCCGTTATTGGGTGCCCTACCAGACGCGTACACCA
Source organism: uncultured Planctomycetota bacterium (assembly GCA_964486115.1). Lineage (GTDB taxonomy): Bacteria > Planctomycetota > JACQVV01 > JACQVV01 > CAZANL01 > CAZANL01. Next base: position 8,612 of record CAZANL010000018.1, on the reverse strand, counting down.
TTCTGGGTTCGCGTCAGCTTGACCTTCTCGATGACGGTCACCTCACCGGTCTTGGCATCGACCGCCCGCGCTTCGATGCGCAGCGTCGCGTGGCTTTCCACCTCGAACCAGACATAGTGGTGCACCGACTTGAACGCGCCGCTGAATGTCTGCGCGACACCTCTGTAGAGACCGGCACCGCCACCCCCCGAGGTCACGTGGACCATCGTCCACCGTCTGGTGTAGCTGACCGGATGGGTCCGATGATAGTAGTGGTCGTGCCCTGTCAGGGTCAGATCGACCTTGCCCCGTTCCAGGTAGGGAACGATCTTGCCCCGTCGTGCAAGGGCCCTGTTCATGCGGCTCTTCTTCACACTGTAGAGCGGGTGGTGAAAGAAGGCAAAGGTCCAACCACCCCAGCTCTTCTGGGCCAGCTGCTGTTCGATCCAGCCACGCTGGCCGGAGAGGGTGAAGTCTGCGCCGAACATGTTCGAATCGAGGCAGAGGAACCGGGACCCAGCGTAGTCGAACGAGTAATAACGCTCGGTCCCCTTCGGGTTGTTGGCAGGCAACACCAGATTGTCGAGATACGGCTGCCCGCGCTGCGTGGCGTAGTCATGGTTGCCCAGGCACGGAAAGAACGGCGTGCCCGCCAGCAACCTGCGGTAGGGCAGAAACACGGCCCGGTCGTAGTCCTTGTCGGCCCCCTTGGGGTAGACCAGGTCTCCGCCATGGATCACCAGGTCCGGCTTGGCCGCCAGGATCGCCCGGACGATCATGTACTGGATCCGGCTGCCTGTGCCGCTGTCACCGAGAAGTGCGAAGCTGAAGGACCCCTTGCGGGCCGGAGCCGTCTTGAACTGATACACCCGGGATGCCTGCCTGCCGCCGAGCTGCACGTGATAGTAGTAGGTCGTCCCCGCCTCGAGCTTGGACAGCAGCACCGACTGACGTTTGGCTGACCCCGCCGCCGGCTGAATCAGCGCGCACTTCTTGGTCGGGCCATAGTGAACCGCCCCACCCTGCGCTTTCTGTGTCTGCCAGCTGATCGTGACCTGTGTCTGCGCCACCTTGCCCAGCATCGGGCCGCGAATGACGCCCTCAACATCCTGCGCCAGCAGACTGGACGTGGAGCATATCCCGAACATCAGAGCGCTGAAGATCAGTCGGTCACGCATCGCCCAGCCTCACATCTTGAAGTTGTCGCCGAGGTAGATCTGACGCACCAACGGATCGTTGATCAGATCGTCAGGCTGCCCGTGCTTGATCACCTTGCCCTGGTGGATCACGTAGGATCGATCGGTGATCGACAGGGTCTCCCGCACGTTGTGGTCGGTCAGCAGGACTCCGAGCTTGTGGGTATCCCGCAGCTTGGTGATGATGTCCTGGATCTCTCCTACAGCGATCGGGTCGATCCCACTGAACGGCTCGTCCAGCATCAACACCTTGGGACGCCGAGCCAGCGCACGGCTGATCTCCAGTCGACGCTTCTCGCCACCTGAGAGCACCTGCGCAACCGAATTGGCCACCTTGGTCAGACCCAGCTCCACCAGCAACTCCTCCAGTCGCTCGGACCGCTGTTTCCGGCTGAGTCCCGGAATCAACTCGAGGATCGCCATCACATTGTCCCTGACCGACAGGCGGTGGAAGATCGACGGCTCCTGCGACAGATAACCCAGTCCCAGGCGGGCCCGCTGGTACATCGGCATACGGGTCACCTTGTTGCCCTCGAACAACACCTCTCCCCCCTCCGGGTGGATCATCCCAACGGCCATGCGGAAGCTGGTGGTCTTGCCTGCGCCGTTCGGCCCCAGCAATCCGACGATCTCTGCCGGACCGACAGTCACGGTGACCTTGTCCACCACTCGCCGCTTGGAATACGACTTGACCAGTTCAACCATCTCGAGGAGTTGCATGACCGAAGTCTCTCTTACTTGATGAACGAGACGCGCCAGTGCGGCCAGAAGATGAAGAAGGCGCGACCGAGAATCAGCTCCCGGCGAACCGTCTGGTATCTGGGGTCGACCCCAGCGTACTCCATCATATTATTGTCGGGATCGTCGGCCCGTGAAGACGCCTGGGGCTCGCCGAAAATCTCCCTCGACTGGATGTCGGATCGCTTTACCTTGTGCACGACCCCGAACTCGTCTCGGTAAAGCACGTGCTTCCCGTCATCCCTGCTGAGGGCGGTCCAGGGCCGATCGTTGGGGTTGAGTTCGCGGTTGATCACCCGGCCATTCTTGAGCGTGACCCGCGCCACAGCCCAGGCCCGACTGTCGCTCGAGCTCGGGCTGTTGTCACCGAGAACGAAGTAGTGGTCAGCGGGGATCTCGAAGTCCTGGCCCCTGCTGGCTCGATCCAAGATACCGGTGTTGGTGTAATAAACGTCTCGGTCCAGCGCGACCTGCTCCAGGCGGACCTCTCCCTGGTCCACCTCGATCGCGACCTCGGCCTTGTTGGTGCGAACCCGCACCTCCCCGAGCGCGATGTCCTGCTCATCGTAGATCCAGCGTCGACCGTCCAGTTCTAGCCCGATCCGCCGATCGAGGTGCCAGAAGGCCAGCTCGTGCTGCTGGCCACCCTGCAGCGAGAAGCCCTGCAACTCCCTGTCCTGTTGCTGTCTCGCATCGCCACCGAACGAGGTCTCGACGTGGTGAGTGAATGAACCCCCACTCGGGTCGTCGACCGGCAGGACCACCCGGTAGATCTGATTGCCCGAGACGATCTCGGCTGCGACCCGCCGAGTCCCGGGCTTGGGCGTGATCCTGCAACTGATCCTGACGTCGCCGACGAGGTTCCCGTTGCCCGATCTCCGATTGCGAATCGGGTCTGGGGTCCCCTCGCGAAAATATTCGTAGACATCGAATGTGGTCGGTCCGACGCCGGTCCCTTCTTGAAGGCCGTCGCGGATCTCGGGACTGCGCCCGAAGCGAAACACAGCTGGCTTGCTAGCAGCAGCACGAATAACGACCGCCCTCGCGATCTCGTCGTAGGTCGTCGATTTGCGCTGGCGCTCCCAGGCCAGGAACTCCGCTCGTGATCCGATCCGGTTGACCTTCAACCAGAGCGACCTCTGCGCTCGGGCCGACTTGCGCGATATCCTCCCGTTGATGTAGATGTCGCCATCGGCAATCGCGATCCTCTCCCCTGGAAGGCCGACCAGACGCTTGATGAAATGGGAGTCCTGGTTCAGCGGATACAGAAACACGACCACGTCCCAACGCCTGATCGGCTGGAGGTTGTAGATCCAGCGGTTGACGAAAAGCCGGTCGTTGTGGTTCTTGTCGCCCAGCAATGTGGGCGCCATCGAAGAACTCGGGATGCGAAACGGCGTCAGTGCAAAATGGCGCACGATGACGACCAAGACGACGGCAAAAATGAAGGCCTCCAGATTCTCCTTCACCAGCAGTCCAAAGGTCTCAGCCTGCGTCCGGGCCTTTTTCTTTTCCAGCCGACGCACCTTCCAGCGGCTCAGCCAGTTGTCCGTTTCCACGTCGGTTCTCATTACACCTCAATTATCACCCTGAACCTTGAGCACTGCCAGAAACGCTTCCTGCGGAATCTCAACATTCCCGATCGACTTCATCCTTCGCTTGCCTTCCCGCTGTTTGTCCAGCAGCTTGCGCTTACGACTGACATCCCCGCCGTAACACTTGGCCAGGACATCCTTGCGCAGCGCACGGATGTTCTCCCGGGCAATCACCTTTCCGCCGATTGCAGCCTGCAGCGGGATCTGGAAATGGTGCCGAGGAATCTCGTCCTTCAGGCGCTCGAGCAGTGCCCGCCCGCGCCGCTCAGCCTGAGACCGATGGACGATCATCGACAATGCATCCACCTCCTCGCCATCGACCAGAATCCGCAAGCGAACCAGATCTTCCGCCCGGTGGCCCAGCAGCTCGTAGTCCATCGTGCCGAAGCCGCGAGTGGCAGACTTCAGCTGGTCGTAGAAGTTGAAGATGATCTCTGCCAGTGGGAAGTCGTAGATCAACTGAACCCGGGTTTGAGATAGATACTCGGTCCGCACGTAGGTCCCCCGCCGCTGCTCCGCGATCTTCATGATCGAACCGATCGCCTCGCTGGGCAAGATCAGGCTGACCCGGCTGATCGGCTCGCGGATCTCGGCCACACGGGTCGGACCTGGCAGCTGCGACGGCGTGTCGATCTCGATCACGCTGCCATCCCGCACCGCGATCTCGTAGGTCACATTGGGTGCAGTCTGGACCAGCTCGATGCCGCTCTCACGCTCCAGTCGCTCCTGCACGATGGCCATGTGGAGCACGCCGAGAAAGCCACATCGAAAACCGAGTCCGAGGGCCTCGGATGACTCGGGGTGGAACGAAAATGCGCTGTCGTTGAGCCGCAGCCGATCGAGCGCCTTGCGCAACTCCTCGTAGTCCTGGGATTGTGCCGGATAGAAGCCGCAGAACACCATCGGCTTGGGCTGTTGATAGCCCGACAGGGGCTCGACCGATTCCGCCGTGCGCTCGTGGGTCACCGTGTCCCCCACCGCGATGTCCTGGATCGTCTTGATGTTGGCGATGAGGTACCCCACCTCACCGGCGGTGAGGGAACCGCTGGGCGTCATCGCTGGCCGAAAGGTCCCGACCTCGTCGACCTGATAGGTTCGACCGGTGCCCATCATCCTGATCTTCTGGCCCTGCTTGACCTCACCGTCGTATATCCGCAGGTAGACGACGACACCGCGGTACTGGTCATAGACCGAGTCGAAGATCAGTGCGCGCAGCGGCGCATCAGGACAGCCCTCAGGTGCCGGAACCTGCTCTACGACCCGCTCAAGCAGTTGAGCCACTCCTGTTCCCGACTTGGCGCTGACGCTCAGGACGCTGTCGAAGTCGAAGCCGAACGTCTGCTCCAGCTCCTCGAGCACATCGTCGGAGCGGGCCGTCGGCAAATCGATCTTGTTCAGCACCGGGATGATCTCAAGGCCTTCCTCGAGCGCGAGATAGGCGTTGGCAACCGTCTGAGCCTCGACACCCTGCGCGGCGTCGACCACCAGGACCGCCCCCTCGCAGGCGGTCAGGCTACGAGAGACCTCGTAGGTGAAGTCGACGTGGCCCGGGGTGTCGATCAGGTTCAGCACGTACACCTGCCCATCCGGCCGCTGATATCGCAGTGCCACCGCGCT
>CAZANL010000018.1:774-3477 GCA_964486115.1 uncultured Planctomycetota bacterium | reverse complement strand
TGGCCTTGATCGTGATTCCCCGCTCCCTCTCGAGGTCCATGCTGTCGAGTAGCTGATCGGTGAAATCCCGGTCGGAGACCGCTCCGGTGATCTGCAGGATCCGATCGGCCAGTGTCGACTTTCCATGGTCGATGTGGGCGATGATCGAGAAGTTGCGGATGCGACTGGTAAGCATGGCCCTGGGGTTATACTCGCTTGGCTCGACCAGGTCAAAACCGTGCGCCGACGACCTGAGGGGCGGGTGGCGCCTGTCCCCCCTGGCCGAAGCGCACACCGTCCACTAATATGAAGCGCACACCGTCCACTAATATAATGGTGTCGTGCTCAGCTGAAATCGGTGGATGTCGGCTCCTGACCGGTCTACCATCGGTAACGTGATGTACGTGAAGAGGCGAATACTCATCGCTGTGCCGCTGGCCAGCGCCCTGCTGATCATCGGCGGCGGGAATGTCCGAGCCCAATCCAAGGAATTCAACGGCCTCCGATACCAGCTGCACCAGCCGCTCGGCGCGGACCCGTCCAAGAAATATCCGTTGGTGCTCAGCTTGCACGGAGCGGGCGGCGGTGGATGGCCCAGGGGGCTCATCCGCAAGCCGATGCAGTCGAAGCATCCGTGCTTCGTACTGGTGCCCAAGACATCCGGCACCTGGATCAATCCGCAGGCCAAGGACCCCCAGCTGTCGGAGGAGCAGATAGCGGCCTACTCCCCCAGGCTGCAAAGGCACGTCCGTCAGTCGCTGGCACGCGCACGGGGTGGAAAGGCCAAGGATCTGCTGAAGGTGTTCGAGCTGGTCGAGAAGATCCGCGCCGACTTCCCCGTGGACGAGAATCGAGTCTATGTAATAGGACATTCGATGGGGGGAATGGGCTCCTGGTATGCGATCTGGGAGCGACCCGAGATGTTTGCCGCGGCGGTCCCTTCTTCCGGGGTGCTGCCCCTGTGGAAAGACCGCAAGCGGCTGGTCCCCGTGCCCATCTGGGCCTTCCACGGCTCGAACGACCGCCGCGTACCGGTCGAGGCGACTCGCCTGATGTTCGACTCGCTGAAAAAACTGGGAGGCCGAATGAAGTACACCGAGCTGAGTGGCGCCGCACACGGCTCGAGCAAGATCGCGTTTCGTTTTAGCGGTGACGACCCCAAACGAGGATACACCACGCAGTACAGTAGCGCGGCCTGCGACAAGACGCCCGACGTCTGGGATTGGCTTTTCAGCCAGACCCTCGCAAACCGACCCGACCGGCACCGATGACCCGTGCCGCCGTCACCCAGGGGCGTTGATCCCGGCCCACCTCGGAGAGGAGCCGCGGGAGGAAAGGTGACAGCCACGACGCCATGCGTTAGACTACTGTGATGGGGCAAGCGGCCAAGAACTATCTAGGCGTTCTGCGTGAGCGGTGCGCGCAAACCCACACGCCCATACTGGCGCACCTGCAACTGACCTACCGCTGCAATTTCCGCTGCGTCCATTGTTACTGCATCCACGATGCGCCAGGGAAAGAGCTGGCGACCGAGGAGTGGTTCGACACGCTGGATCAGCTGGCCCAGCTCGGCTGCCTGGAGGTGATCCTGACCGGCGGCGAGATCTTCCTGCGGCCCGACCTGGAGCGGATCATCCGGCACGCGCGTCGGCGACGGTTCAACGTCACGCTGTTCACCAACGGCTACCTGATCGACGAAACCTGGGCTGCCAAGATCCGCGCAAACAATGTCTGGCAGGTCGACATCGGGCTCTATGGGGCGACTGAGTCCTCCCACCGGGCGGTGACCGGCGTCCCGCACAGTACACCCCGGGTCCGGCGAGCCATCGATCTGCTGCGGGAGCAAGGCGTTCGCGTCCAGCTCAAGGCCCCACTGCTGCGGCAGCTGGCTGACGACGTCGAGCAGCTGATGGCCTACGCGCGAGGGCGCGGCGTGCGGCTGACCTTCAACCCGGACATCACACCACGTGACGACGGCGACCCCGCCCCATTAGCGCATCGGCTCGAACCGAGCGAGCTGGAGCGTTTATTGCAGACCCATACCCGAATCCGTCAGCGGTCCTATGCTGCGGACACGCGGGCGTGCGCCACCGGCAGCACGATGCTGGTCGTCTCACCGTTCGGCGATATCTACCCCTGCCTGCAGATCCAACGTTCGCTGGGCAACCTGCGACACCAGCCGCTGACCGACATCTGGCGGGGGACCAGTCAGCTGCTGCAGCGGCTCCGGAGCTTGACCGTCGGACAGTTCCAGCTGCCGTCCGAGGCCCCAAGCGCAACGCAAATGTGCGCCGGCATCAACCTGATGGAGACCGGATCGCTGGAGCGGGTATCGAGCAGCAGCGCACAGATCCAGCTGGGCCGCGTCCTCGACTCGGTTCACGCCAGCCAGCAGGCGAACCGATGAACGCCGCAGACTACGAACCCCTGCTCAGCGTGATTGACAGCTGCACGGAGGAGCTGCGCTATGTGAGAGCGGTGCTGGAGCTGACCTATCGCTGCAACTTCAAATGCCCCCACTGCTTCGTTCACACCGACGTGTCCAACCACGGCTACCGGGACAAGGAGCTGACCACCCATGAGTGGTGCGGCGTGCTGGACCAGCTGGCCGACGACGGCTGCCTGGTCGTGACCTTCACCGGCGGCGAGGTGCTCTGCCGCAGCGACTTCGCGACAATCGCGACCCATGCGCGGGACCGGCGGTTCGCCGTCCGAATCTTCACC
>CAZANL010000018.1:0-764 GCA_964486115.1 uncultured Planctomycetota bacterium | reverse complement strand
ACGAGAGTCGCGCGGACATGCTGGCCACAATCCAGCCGATGCAGGTCGAGGTCAGCCTGTACGGCGCCACGCCGGAGAGCTATCGCGCCGTCGCGGGTCATGAGATCTATCTGGAGCAGGCCTGTCTCGGTGTCGACCGGCTGCTCGCTCGGGACATCCGCGTGGTGCTCAAGGCGCCACTGATGCAACAAAACGTCCAGGACATGGATGCTCTGGTGGCCCTGGCCGACCAGCGCTGGGGACAGAAGATCAAGCTGAGCGTACAGCTGGTCCAGCGCGACGACCGCTCGGAGGAGCCGGTCGAGTATGCCCTCGACTCCGCTCAGCTGGCCCGCTACTACGCCAAGTACGGTAGCCAGTCCCGGCCGATGACGCGTGAGCTGAGCAATGCCCCGTGCAACGTGGCCAAGGATTATCTGGTGATCTCGCCGTTTGGCGAGGTCTTTCCATGTGTCGGCGTCAAGCGCAGCGTGGGCAATGTGCGGGAGCGACCGATCCGAGAGATCTGGGAGACCTCGCCGTTCCTGGGGTATCTGCGACAATTGACGCTGGCCGACTACACGCCCCATTACACCGCCGAGGAATTCGAGCACGCAATGATCTGTCCCGGTGAGGTGTTCCGTGAAACTGGACACCCGGTCGGACCGTCCCGCTGGAAGATCTTCGCCCATGATGTGCGCAAGCAGTGTGGAACGCTGTCTTGCGAGGGATGCAACTGCTGAATCGAAAGAGGAGCCCGCACATGACCCAGCCAAACACCGAGC
>CAZANL010000017.1:18308-19681 GCA_964486115.1 uncultured Planctomycetota bacterium | reverse complement strand
GGAGCGACGGAGAACCGCGCAGGAAAGTTCGAGCTTGCGGACGGCGGTGTGCTGTTCCTCGACGAGATCGGCGACATGAGCCTCAGCACCCAGGCCAAGGTGTTGCGGGCGCTGCAGGAGAAAGAGTTCCAGCGGCTGGGCGGCTCGAAAACACACAAGGTCGATGTCCGACTCGTCTCCGCGACACACAAGGACCTCGAGAGGGAGATGGAGGAGGGTACTTTTCGACAAGACCTGTACTATCGGATCAAGGTGGTGGATATCTCGTTGCCGCCGCTGCGAGACCGACCGACAGACATCCCTCTGCTGGTCGGGACCTTTATCGAGCAATTTGCCAAACGACATGACCGGGATGTGAATGAGATCGCTCCCGAAGCGCTCAAGCTGCTGGTCGAACATGGCTGGCCCGGCAACGTGCGTGAGTTGAAGAATGTACTCGAGAAGGCGATCGTCCTCTCCGACGGTCTGCGGTTGACGGTCGAAGACCTGCCGAATGACCTCAGAGCAGACGGCAACCTGATGCTCTCGGGTCTGGGGACGATCGATTTCAACCTTCCGTTCAAGGCGGCCAAGAAGCGCTTCGTCCAGTCCTTCGAAAAGCAGTTCATCGAGAACAAGCTGCGCGAATACGGAGGCAACATCACCCGCACCGCCGAGTCACTGGACATGCATCGGCAGAGCCTGCAGCACAAGCTCAAGGAACTCTCGATCAGCGCCAAAGAGTTTTCCGATTGAGCTCTTCTCGAAAATCAGGCCAATCACCGAATCGATTCCTCTCGGAACGTCCTGGCGATGCGGTTTGTCGGGTGGCTTCAGGCGTTACCCGACCCACCATAGCAGCTCACCCGGCCATCGTCCCCAGACGCTGATCGGCGTATAATGACCTCGCTGCAAGAACCTTGCGGAGAACAGAGCCGTCGACAAAAATCATGCAACCCACGGCACGCCCCGGGGTATCCCCAAGGGAATGGAGTTGATATCGAAGACCTGGGACGCCGTGGACGAAGACATCCTGGCGTCCGTGGTCGATGGGAACCTCAAGGCGTTCGAGGTCCTCGTACTGCGGTACGAGAAACCAATCGTCAGCTTCCTCTACCGCCTGATAGGTGACTACGCTAGGGCAGAGGAGCTGGCGCAAGAGACTTTCCTCAGGGTTTTTCGGGCAGCCACCGGTTTTTCCAGGCGCTACAAGTTTTCGACCTGGATCTACACCATCGCGCGCAACCTTGCGCGCAACGAACTGCGCTATCGTAGCCGGCATCCGGGGGAGGCGTCCAACGAGCCGGTCGCCGGCTCCGTGCCGGTGCTCCGGGTATTGGGTGGAGCGACCGGACCGAACCGTCCGGACGAGGACGTCGTCAGCCAGGAACTGG
>CAZANL010000017.1:16917-18298 GCA_964486115.1 uncultured Planctomycetota bacterium | reverse complement strand
CCACGTCAGTGCAGCAAGCACTCGGTCGGCTGTCCGAAAAACATCGTGTTGCACTGATCCTCTCCGAGTACGAAGCTTGGAGCTACGAACAGATCGGGCAACTGCTGGGGCGTCCCCGCGGCACGATCAAGTCCTGGATATACCGGGCCAAGCGGGCGCTGATCAAGGAACTCAAAGACCAGAAGGTATTCGAGTAATGCGTTGTTACCAGATCAAGCCCATACTGCAGTGCTACCTCGACGGAGAGCTGTCCCTGGGCGAACCGGAGATGGTGGCCGAACATCTGTCCCGATGTGTCAGCTGCCGGAACGAGTTGTACGAACTCAAGCGCGCCAGCATCCTGCTGCGCCGCGTCGCGTCCCGCCCGGTCAGCCCCGGGTTCAGCCGAGGTGTGATACGGGGTGCGCAGGAAATCCAGCAGACCGGCATCTTGCAGGAAAAACGGGCGGGGCAGACCATCAGCGAGCTGCCCCCCTTTCGGATGAGCCACGCGGCGCTGCTCGCCGCCAGCCTGACGCTCGTCGCGCTGGGCGGCTGGTGGTTAGGCCGGTCTCCAGACGTGCTGCCCCCCAAACCCAGGGAGTACGCCGAACATCCTGGCGTGATCCGTGAACTGGCCAAGCAACAGGTCAAACGGCAGATGGCCCAGCAACTATCGGGCAGACCGGACCTGGAGACGGTTCTGCGTCTCGGACTGCTCGACCTGGCGGCTCGCGCTGGTGATGAGCACGCATTTAGGCGAGAGATCCCGATCCTGTCCAAGCGGATCGCCTGGGACCTGCCCAGCGAGCGTCCGGTGCGCCATGCCTGGCTGCGCCGAGTCCGCGATGCGCTCGATCCCCCGGCCCACGCGGGCAAGACCCCCCGTGCCGAAACAGTCTTCGAACAGGGGCTGCGGTTGATGGACCAAGGCCAGCTGGAGAAAGCAGCGAAGACCCTGGAGACAGCTCGCTGGCGTGCCGGCGAGGCGCTGCGGGGCAAGATCCTGCTGCAAGAGGCGAGTTGCCGGATATTGCTTCGGCGGCACTCCGAATTCAAGAGGGTCTACGAACTTCTCACACAGGTGATCGACAAGCACCCCAGCCTGGCCCAAGAGGCCAAGGCCCTTCAGCGACGGTCGGACGATGTCGAAAAACGGCTGCTGATGGTCCGCACGATGAGCAAGCGGGCCAGCACACCAACCGCTTACCGCGATGTGGGCGATATGTTTCTGCGGATCGACGATCACCGACGAGCGTTCAACCACTACCGCAAGGCGATCAAGGGCCAGCTGAATGCCACAGAACGTGCACGGCTGATGCTCGCGGGAGCCTGGTGCCTGAAGGCTCAGGGGGAGTACGCTCGAGCGCAGACGTTATACGAGGACCTGGCCACCCGAGCA
>CAZANL010000017.1:11048-16907 GCA_964486115.1 uncultured Planctomycetota bacterium | reverse complement strand
CCCGAGCAACCGGCGAGCTTCAGTCGATGGCTCGCGCAGGAGCGGGCAACTGCGCGCTGCTGCGGGGCCAGCCCAAGCTAGCGATCGCCCACTACCAAGCCCTCCTCGTCGACGTTGAGAAACAGACAGTGGATCCTTACAGCCGTGATCTGGCCCGCTGCCACCTGGCACTGGGGTATCGCTACAGTGGCGACCCTGCGGCCAAGTCGGCCCTGGAGCAGCTCTCGCATAGCAGCTCTCCGCTGGCCCACCTCGGAGTCAAGCTACTCGACAAGAAATCGAACGACTGAACCAATGAAAGCAGGTATGCCATGGACAAGATCGTAGGCATCGACCTGGGAACGACCCACAGCGCGATCGCACACGTAGACCATCATGGACGAGCCGAGATCCTACCCAACGGGGAGTCGGAGCGCATCACCCCATCGGTCGTGCTCTTCGACGAACAGGAAGTCATCATCGGGCGGGTGGCCAAGACCTCCGCGGTCAGTGATCCCGAGAATGTCGTGCAGTTCATCAAGCGGGAGATCGGCAGGTCCGAGTCCAAGCTGGAAATCCGCGGTCGCGATTACTCTGCCGAGGAACTCTCGGCCCTGATCCTGAAGAAATTGGTGGGAGACGCCGCCAATCGACTGGGCCAACAAATCGCTCGCGCAGTGATCACGGTCCCGGCCTACTTCAACGACGTTCAGCGAAAGGCAACCCAAGATGCCGGCATGGTGGCAGGCCTGGAGGTCGTCCGCGTCCTCGACGAGCCAACCGCTGCCGCACTGGCCTTCGGGATGGACAATCCAGACAGACACGGCACCTACCTGGTCTATGACCTGGGTGGAGGCACACTGGACATAGCGCTGATGCGCATCGACCCGCTAGGATTCCACACCCTGGCCACAGACGGCGACGATCGACTGGGAGGTAAGGACTGGGACGACCGGATCATCACCCACGTGGCACAGTGCTTCGAGGAGGCGCACGGCTGCAATCCTCTGGAAAGCCCGGAGACCTACCAGGATCTTCTGGACAAGGCGGAGGCGGCCAAGATCGCACTCTCGCACAAGAGCCAGGTCAAGATCAGCTGCCACCACGACGGTCACTGCACACAGGTAGAGATCGGCCGGGAGCTTTTCGAGTCGTTGACTGCAGATTTGCTATCTCGAACCGAGGTCAAGCTCAAGATGACGGTGGAAGATGCCGGCCTGACCTTCGATCAACTGGACGGCCTCCTGCTCGCGGGGGGATCGACCCGCATGCCGATGATCTCTGCGATGCTCAAGAGCGTGACCGGACTGGACCCCGAGACAGCGGTGCATCCGGACGAAGCGGTCGGTCTGGGCGCGGCGATCCAGGGTGAGCTGATCGCGATGGACGAGCGAAGGTCGAGGGGCGAGGACCCCGGGCCCCTCTCATCTTCCCTCGGTGACATCGGAGTCAGCACAGTCAACGCTCACTCCCTGGGGGTTGTGGCACGGCGCAACGGGCAGTTCGAGAATGTCGTTCTGATCCCTCGCAATACCGCGTTGCCCTGCACCCGCACCGGGATGTTCACCACGATCTACGACAACCAGCAGTTCATCGAAATCAACGTACTCGAAGGGGAGGCAACCGATCCTGACTCCTGCGTGCGAATCGGCCGCTGCCAGATTCAGGGTCTGCCGGGGCGCCAGCGAGGCGCGCCGGTCGCCGTAACCTACAGCTACGACGCCAACGGTCGAATCGAGGTAGTAGCTCGCGACGAGCAGACCGGCCGCAAGGCCATCACCGTCATCGAGCGGGACCATGGCCTGAGCCAAGCGGCCTGCATCGAATCCGCCCATCAGCTATCAGAGATGTCAGTTGCCTAGACCACCTACGCCACTTACCTTGAGTAGCAGATGATGGACCAGAGTTACTTCGCGATGCTCGGGTTGACCGAGGAAGAGGCCGACTCGAACCGGATCGAGACGGCATACAAACAGTCCAAGCGGCTGTGGGATCAACGCCGTCACAATCCAGCCTATCAACACCAGTGGGCATTGCGTCAAGAGGAGCTGGCCCGCGCCTTCGAAACGCTTCGACGTCCCAGCAAACGCGAGGTCTATCTGCGGCAGCTTCGTTCGGCCCGACGAAGCCGCCCTTCCGAGGAGCTCGAACGGGAATTCAAGGAAATCTGTGATCTGGCGATGGGAGCCGGCTACCTGCCAGCAATCCTGCACAAACGCCTCCTCGCCAAGGCCCGCAGGATGGGTATTCCGAGCCACTTCGCCACCGACTGGATCAAGCAAGTCCGACTCGAGAGCGGCACTCGACGAGGGAATCCAGCCGGCATTCACAATCGCTCGATCAAACAGCAGACCTTTCGATACTTCGTTCGTGCTGCGCTCCAGGACGGCGTGCTGACCGATCAATCGTGCGCGATGCTCAAGAATCTGTCCCGCGAGTTCGGCTTCACCCACAACAAACTGCAGCGCAACATCGACGAACTGCTGCTCGAGCAGGAGACCGACCGGGAAGAGGAGTCGATCTGGCTGCGGGCGGCTCGGGTGATCGGCCTGCTCGTCCGGGCCGACCAGCAGTCCCAAGAGATGGTCTGGCTCCTGGGACAGCGCCGGAGCGAAGCGTCATGAAGTCCGGTCGTTCGGGACGGCTGAGACGGTTCCATGGCAAAACCGTCTCCGAGGCAATGCTGAGGCTCAAGAGTGCCCTCGGGCAGAACGGGATCATCGTCAGCGTGAAGAAGGGGCGCAAGCAGTTTCTCGGCCTGTTCGGACCGAGACTGGTCGAGATCACGGCCTCCGCCGATGACGGCACGGCGAAGGTCTACCAACCCGGCGGCAAACGGCTCCGCCGTCGGGTCGCCAAGCGCGCTTCAGCGGTGCCAGAGCGACCCGCCCCAGCGACAGCCGCACCCTCACGCGCTGAACCTGCGCTGCCGGCACGGGCGACGACTCGGCGTCTGCGCAGAGAACTGGACGGGATCAAGCACCTCGAGATGGACCTGATCCTGCAAGGCAAGGAAAACCAGCTGGACTATCTGCCTGGAGCATGGCGCGAGTGGTATCAGCACCTGCAAGAACTCGGACTTAGTCGCAAAGGGGCCCAGAGCTTGGTCCTGCGACTGACCCAGCAGCCCGGAGCCGTCAATGCCACGGCAGATCAGGTGGCCGAGCAGATCAAGGACGGCGTCGTCTCTCGGCTGCCACTGGCCGACCCGATCCGCCCCACGAAAGGTCACCAGACGGAGGTGGCGGTGTTGGTCGGTCCACCCGGCGTTGGCAAGACGACCGCCATCATGAAACTGGCCGCGCAGCTCGCTCGCAGCCATCGCGGAACTGTCGGACTGCTCTCGCTCGACACGGCCCGGATCGGAGCGGCCGAGTCGCTGGAGTCCTGCGCTCAGTTACTTGGCGTTCCGTTCCAGGCTGCGGCAGACCGGCAGGAGGTCGGTATCTGCCTGTCCACCTTGGGCGACCTGTCACTGATCCTCGTCGACACCCCTGGCTGCAGCCCGAACAACAGCTCATCGTTAGACGCGTTGATGCGCCTGATCAGCGGCCTCGGCACAGCGCAGTTCCACCTCGCATTGTCTGCCTCCGACTCTCGATCATTCCTGCAGAGAACGATCGACGCCTATGAACCGCTCGAACCGGCAAGCGTGCTGGTGACCAAGCTCGACGAGACGGACACACCTGCAATTCTCGTCGAGATGGCAGATAAGCTACCGGGCGGAGTCAGCCATCTGAGCTTTGGACAGTCGATCCCTCACGACCTTCGGCCCGCCACTCGTGAGTCGCTGACCGAGTTGCTGTTCGTCCCGTTCGAAGCGGTCAGCGGCAAATGACCCGATTTCAAGATCCACGCCACCCCAGGCTGGCGGGCCTGCCAATCGAGGCAGAGAGCCTGGAAAACTCTCTCGCAGTAGAGAGCCTGGATCATGCAGATTTTCGCGGGCCAACACCAGAGATTCGGCTGCGATCGGCGCGCTACAGGCTACTTCGCGAAGTTGGGCGGGGCGTCTCCAGCCGGGTCTACCAGGCGCTGGACCGCAAGCTCGGCCGCATCGTGGCGTTCAAGCGACTCGACCGGTCTTCCTCGTCGGGTTTACGACTACTGATGCGGGAGGTGCTGGGCGCTGGGCGACTGTCTCACCCCAACATCGTCACCCTCTTCGACTGCGGCGAGGACCGAAACGGACCCTTCTTGACGCTGGAATGGGTCTCGGGCCCGTCCCTTGCCGCCCGTCTGCGTCAGGGCCCACTGGGTCAGGAACAAGCTCTGCTGCTCGCCGGCCAGATCGGCGCAGCTCTGAGCCACGCACACCGACACGGGGTCTTGCACCGCGACGTCAAGCCGGCCAATGTCATGCTACGATCAGGCCACGCAATCGCCAAACTGACCGACTTCGGACTCGCAGCCATGACGGGCAGTCTGCTTGGAGGCGCCAACCTGGCCGGAACCGTGCCGTATATCGCCCCGGAGGTTGCGGCTCGAGGCCCTGCCGACCATCGATCGGACCTCTACAGTTTCGCTGTCATGCTGGGGCAAATGCTGACCGGCGAGCTGCCCGTGCGGCTGGACGACCTACCCGCATCGCTGGCTGATGTCATCGCTCGCGCACTGGCTCGCGAGCCCGCGGATCGCTACTTCTCGATAGAGGAGATGATGGCCGCGCTACCAGACCCGTCATCTGGCGTCACCCACGAGGCACCCACGGTTGATCAGCAGGCAGCACCAGCCCCCTCGCCCCCTGGTCCGGTGGCCGTACGTTGTCCGGGTTGCCGCAAGCTGACCGCCCCATCCCGCAAGTTCTGCCACGGCTGCGGCATGAACGTGTCGCGCTATGTCAAACTCCGCTCCTTCTTGGCGCGTCAGCAGGTCAAGTACCTCTGGAGCCGTTGATTCACAACAGCGAGGGGCTATAATCTGCGGTCTACTCAGCTTCTGCGTGGAGACTCGCTGAATGTCCAGACTCTCCGAGATCATTGCAAGCCTCGCGACCTTCGTCCTGTGTGCCGTGCCGGCCGTCGCGCAAAACGACTATGGATCCTTGCTGCCCCGTCTCGAGCAGGCGGTGCAGGCATTTGAGGCCGGCAAGTCGAACGAAGCGGTGGTCCAACTCGAGTTGATCCTCAAGGCACGACCCTCGGCAAGCACCGCGCAGCGACTTCGGGACTACCTGATCACGGGCGCCGGCTCGAGCAAACGCAGCCAGATGATGTCGGCCCCGGGCGAGTTGAGTCTTCTGTTACGCTACATCCTCAGCCGCAGCGAATCGGTCAAGTTCACGCCGATCACGAGCGCCCAGAAGATCCAGGATCTCGTCAGCCGGTTCGTCGAAGGAGATCCTGTCGAGAAATACCGGGCGTTGATCTCGATCCAGGCCAAGATCGGAGCCCGCGCAACCCCCTACTTCCTGGCCTACCTGACCCAGACGGAATCGGTCGCAAACCGCACGTCCGCCATCATCGGCTTGCAGAAACTCGGCCCCGTCGCTGTCGTGCCATTACTGCAAGCCCTCGCCTCATCGGATTCGATTCAGGTTCAAAACTGTCTTTTCGTCCTCGGCAACATCGGCGACTTTCGCGCGGCGGGCGCGATGCGCACTATCGTCGACGACCCGAGCTATCCAAACACCGTCCGCACTGCGGCCCGCAAGGCGATTGTCAAGCTCACCGGGATCGGCCCAGACCCTCTCGCACGGTCAGCCTCTGACTACTATCTGGAGACCGCGAGGGGCTACTACGAAGACGACCCCGAGGCGATGAGCGACCTGGGGATCGATACGTTGTTCTGGCAGTGGGAGTCGGGCAAACTGGTCGGACAGAAGATCCCCCCGTTTCTGATCAACGAGATGTTGGCTGAAGAGGCTTGCCTGGGAGCCCT
>CAZANL010000017.1:0-11029 GCA_964486115.1 uncultured Planctomycetota bacterium | reverse complement strand
AAGCCTGGGATCTGCTGTTACTGACCTACCTGGCCCAGTACACCGAGGTCAGTGATCTGGCCATCGCAGCCCAGGAGAAGAAAGCCCAGCTGTCGGCGGACGAAGAGACCATGCTGAAGCGCGTCAACCGACTGATGTGGCGCATACGAGCGGTCGCGGCGATCGGTGGTCCCGAAGCCCTAGGCAGTGCACTGACCAAGGCGATGGCCGATCGTCGTGGCCGGCTCGCCGAAGTGGCGGCTCGGATACTTGGCCAAGTCATACCCCGGGGCACCGCTCCGCCCGCCAGCCTGACCAGAGCGTTGAGCTACGGGGACCGCCGGGTTCAGTATGCCGCCGCCCTGGCACTGGTGCGCATCTCACCGACTCAGGCATTCGACGAGGCGCGCCTGGTCGTATCAATTCTCGGCCGAGCCTTGGGTGAGAAAGCTCCCCGCCTGGTTCTGGTCGTCAGCGACAAACCCGCTCTGCGAAAGAAAATCAGCAGGGCGATCCGTGAGGCTGGGCATCTGGCAGCGCAGTCCTTCAACGGCCCAGCTGCCCTCGACATCGCACGACGCTGGCCGCTGTTCGATCTGATCGTCGTCGATACGAACATGGCCGGCATGGCGGGCTACCAGATATACGAAACACTCCGGCAAGACCTGCGAACACAGAACATCCCATTCGTGGCCGTGCTGAAGCCCTCCGATCCGCCGCAACGAAAAAGTGTCTACGGCAACGCTGTCGTCGGCAGCACGGCATTGGCTGCAGCCGTCAGTTCGGTCGCCGCCTCCAAGGGAGACAACGCCGGCCGATTCCGTCGCCTCGCAGCACAGGCCGCCGCTGCGCTAGCTGGGGTCCACCCACGTCATCCGGTTTTCGACGTGTCTGCGGCGACCCCGAGCCTGATCAAGGCACTCTCCCGCTCCGATGCCGTGCGAGCGCCCGCCACCAGAGCATTGGCCAGCCACGGCACACCCGCCGCGTTGCCGGTGCTGGCTGCAACCTTCAACAACAAGGCAGTCAGCACCCTCACGCGCCTGGCCGCAGCGCGAGCGATCGGCTCGATCTCCGCCCGCCACCCCGGCAGCGACAAGGGGCTCGTCTCCACCATCGCCAATGGGCTGGCCGACGATGACCCCAGGATCCGCGAGGCTGCGGGCAGCGCACTGGGCCTTGCCGGGCTGACCGATGCCAACCGGCTCTCGACAGTGCGCAAATACGCTCTCGCCCCCGCAAGCAAAGGGGCACTCAAGTAATCGATGATCCTCATCGTCGATGACCAAGCTGACATCCGCAAAATCCTCTCACTCGCGTTGACCAGGGCTGGGTTCCTGACCGACGTGGCCCAGAATGGGGCCGAGGCGATCGAGAAGGCCAAGAAATTCAATCCGCAGCTCATCTTGCTCGATGTGATGATGCCCCAGATGGACGGTTTCGAGGCCTGCCGCAGGATCCGCGAGATCGAGAATCTGCGTAACGTGCCGGTGATCTTTCTCACCGCACTCGACGAAGAGTCCCAGGTGCTGACCGGATACGAGCTAGGCGCTGTGGACTACCTGACCAAACCGGTCAGTCATGCCTTCCTGATAGCCAAGATCAAGGCGATCCTGGCGCGCCAACAACGGGAGGCCGCAAACCAAATAACAGACATCCGCCCCGACATGATCGTCGCCGACCGCTACAAAGTGCTCACCGAGTTGGGTCGGGGAGGGATGGGCGTCGTCTTCGAGGTGGAACATATCAGCCTCGGAATGCGGATGGCGCTCAAGGCGCAGCGCAACGTGGGAGACGACCCGGTCAAGGCTCGCGAGCGATTCCAGCGTGAGACCGAGGCGCTGGCCTCCTTGCAACACCCGAATCTCATCCGCGTCCACGACTCCGGTGCAATCGGCAAGATCCTGTATTACACGATGGACCTCCTGCCGGGTGGCTGCGTCTACGATCGGATCACCAAAGAGGGCCGGCTACCCACCGAAGAGGCACTCGAGACCTGCGCCAAGATTGCCGAGGCGATGCAGGTCGCCCACGACAAGGGGATCCTCCACCGCGATCTCAAAACGGACAACGTCATGTACAGCCAGACGGGAGAGCCGATCGTGACCGACTTCAGCCTGGTGATCAACACCCGCAAGGAAAACAGCCGACTGACTACCCGGGGCATTGTCCTCGGCACCCCCCACTACATGTCCCCCGAACAAGTTCGCGACCCGCGTGACATCGACAAACGCAGCGACATCTACTGCCTGGGGACAATGCTATTCGAGATGCTTACCTCCCAGACTCCGTATCACGAATCGTCAGAGATGGAGGCAATGGTCAAGATCATGCTGGAGGACGTGCCTTCCCCTCAGGAGCTCGTTGCCGACCTGACCGACAGCGCCGCCAAGGTCTGTCTGAAAGCTCTTCAACGCGACCGCCGGGAACGTTATCAGTCAGCTGGTGAGCTGGCCCTGGCAGCGCGCCAAGCGATGTTGGACACGTGATACAAGTAGCGGACCGACTGCTGCTCATCATCGACCCCTCGATGGAAGAGCCGGAGACTGAGGCCACCTGTTGGATCGCCGAGCTCTGGGGCGGCCCCTCTCTGATCATCCTGCCGGTGCTGAGCGGCTGGACCGCACTCGAACAACTCGATGAATCCCAGCTCGCCGGTCTCGTCCTGCTCGGCAGCGCTGCCAGTGTCCACGATCCGTCCAGCTGGCGTGACCACTTGATACACCTACTTCAGCCGATCCTGGCAGGCGACCAGCTTCTGCCGACAATGGGTATCTGCTATGGGCATCAGCTGATCGCCCACACCGCCGGCGCACCCGTGACCCATGTGCGCCAGGACTGTCAGAAGCTCGTCGATATCAGCACGATCCAGGTCGTGCGAGACAGCCAGCTGTTTACCGCATTCGACAGGAGCTTTCTGGCCGCGGTCAGTCACTCTGAAATGGTCTCCGAGTTGCCTGCTGGCTACTGCCTGACGGCAACGCACAGCTCTTGCCAGATTCACGGCATGCAGCACGAACAATTGCCCATCTTCAGCCTGCAGTCCCATCCCGAACTACCTTATCAATCCCTGGTCAAGTTGGGTTATGTGGGAGAAGAGCACCCCGAACGAGGATCACACGGAGAACAGATCCTGCGCCGATTCCTGGCCCTCTGCCACAGCTGACTGTGAGCTAACACACGGGGAGTGGCAGACCCACATGCGCCCACCCACCAAACCCAGGCGCTGATCGCCCTCGTCAATCAGCCGAGTCCCCCGGATACCAGCTCATTCCCGCGCCACAGCCGGAGCACCTCGCGGAGGATCCGATACGTGGCACCCCAGATCACTTCCCCATCCACCCCATAGGAACCCACCGGCACAGGACAGCCCATCATTTCCCGTACGACCAAGCGCCAGCGCAACGAGCCGAGCGGAGCGCGAACGATCCGCGAGACCTCGGTCGGATCGGCGCGGAGCTCGGGCTCCTCAGCCAAGGTCCCGACCAGCGGCAGAATCAAGAAGTTGCTGGTGTAGGTCTTGATCGGAGGCAGGCTGCCCACCAGCGTTACCAGACCCGGGTCCAGGCCTATCTCCTCGTGCACTTCTCTCAACGCGGTGGCGGCTGGACCGTCGTCTTCCTTTTCCGGACGTCCCCCGGGAAAAGCCATCTGACCGGCATGGCGACGCAGACCTGGAGAACGGCGGCAGAGAATGGTCGCTTCGCCTTGATCGGTACTGAACAGCGGGACAAGCACCACCCCGACCGGACGGTCAGAGACGGGTAACGTATCGGGCACTGCCTCTAGCGGCATGAGGCACCTATAATAACTCACGGCATGATCGACAACCCGCAGCAGCGCCACAATGAGAGAATTCTCGAACGGATCCAGGCGCCTCCCGCCCCGAAAGGACACACCGCATGGAGTTGATCGACGCCCACGCACACCTGGGCTCAGCCGAGTTCGACCTCGATCGAGAAGAGGTCCTGTGTCGAGCCGCGGAAGCTGGTGTGTGTGCCGTGGTCACCGTGGGCGAGACGCTGGAGGACGCGCAGCGCAACCTGACATTGGGTCGCGATTACCCGCTGATCCATCCTACCGCGGGCCTATATCCGACGTACCTGGACCTGCGGCAAGCGGATGCACTGATCGAGTTTATCCGCGCCGAGAGAGAGGAGCTGGTGGCGATCGGCGAGGTGGGGCTGGACTACTGGAAGGTCAAGGAGGCGGACCAACTCGAGATCCAGCGGGAGATCTTCGGCCGCTTCGTCGACCTTTCACTGGAGGTCGACCTGCCACTCAACGTTCACTCCCGCGCGGCCGGCCGACACGCCATCGCGTTGCTGACCGAGCGCGGCGCTCGCCGGGTCCTGCTCCACGCCTTCGACGGCAAGGCCTCGAACGCTCTGCCCGGGGTCGAATCGGGCTTCTATTTCTCGGTTCCGCCATCGATCGTGCGATCGCCCCAGAAACAGAAGCTCGTGCGCCGGCTCCCACTCGAGTGCCTGCTGCTCGAAACGGACAGCCCGGTGCTGGGCCCCAGCCGAGACGAACGCAACGAGCCGGCTAACGTCAGGGTCTCGCTGCAGGCGGTCGCGGAACTCAAGGACCTCCCTCTGGGCGAGGTCGCGGAGATCACGCGGGAGAATGCCCGGCGCCTGTTCGGCATATGAGTCACTTACGCCGGCCCGCAACAGCCACGAGGTCACCCTGCTGCCGAGAGATGTGGTGCTGCCTGAGAGCATCGTGCCCGTGTTGGCTCAGACCCCGCTCAGATTCTAACCGGGGCTGACGGCGCCCCGCTCGCAGTGAGCAGTCTGTCGGACTCCATCAGGGCTCTGCACTCCGCAGCGTTACGCCAGTCTAATCCCTACGAAGTCTGCTCTGTGGGGCGCAACAGCACATCGTGAATCTCGACATGCTCCGGAGCCTCCAGCAGCTGCCGCGCGAGGCGCGCGATATCCGCCGGCTCGAGCACCTTGAACCGACTATAAACCTCGCCAGCGGCCTCGGGGTCACGCAGATAGACCTGATGAAACTCGGTCTCGACAAACCCGGGCGAGATCGAACCCACACGGATCTTACGCCCGGTCTCCTTGAGTTCCTTGCGCAGGGCTTCGGTCAGCGCGCGGACCGCGAACTTGGTCGCGGCGTAGAACCCACCGCCAGTTCCGGCCACCCGATGCCCAGACATCGAGCTGATGTGGATGATGTGCCCACATTCCATCCGCGACAGCGCCTCGCGCGTAGCGACACACAACCCAAGCACATTGACCTCGAACATCTCCCGCCAGTCCTCGGTCTGCCCTGCGGTCAGCGAGGATTGACGACCCAGCCCAGCGTTATTGATCAAGGCATAAGGCACACCCAGCTGCTCAGCAGTCAACTCGAACAGACGGATCACATCCGACTCGCGGCGCAGGTCGACCGCCAGCGGGACGATCTGCCCCTCGGCGCAAGCCGCCAGCTGCTCCAGGCGATCCAGCCTCCGTGCAGCGGCCACCACTCGCATGCCCGTGCGGGCCAATTCTGTGGCCACGGCCCAGCCGATCCCGCTGGACGCTCCCGTCACGACCGCCACCCGACCCGCAAGTACCGTCGTCTCTGACACGACGGCATTCTATCGCGTGATTACGTTCTGGCCAGCGCTCGCTCGGCAAGCGCTTGCCAGAACGCTCCGGCCCCGCGATAATCCTGCTCCTACTCGAGGAGATATCAACATGGAGGCTTCGATGAGTGAACAACGTCATGGCGCCGTCACCTTTCAGGGCAATCCACTGACAGCTGTGGGGCCCGTGCTCGCGTCGGGGGATAAGGCACCGGACTTCACTTTGCTCAGCGGCAGCATGAGAGACGTGGGCCTCGCCGCTACCGGGAACCGTGTTCGGTTGTTCAATGTGGTCCCCAGCCTCGACACCCCGGTCTGCGCCGACCAGACCCGACGCTTCAACCAGGAACTCGCCGGGCTGTCCGATTCGATCGGCGCCTACACCATGTCGGTCGACCTGCCCTTCGCCCAGCAACGTTTTTGCAGCGCCGCCGAGATCGACCGGATCGAGCCCCTCTCCGACCACCGCAGCCTGAGCTTCGGTGAGGCGTACGGTGTGGCGATCCAGGAGCTGCGAATGCTCTCGCGGGCGATTTTCGTCCTCGACTCAGAAGACCAGATCCACTACTGCGAATACGTGACCGAGATCTCGGCCCACCCAGATTACGATTCGGCTCTCGCCGCGATCAGGCAGCTGATCCAATGAGGCAGACAGCGATAGTACTCCTGGCGCTCCTGCCTTTCAGCCTTCCCGCCGCGGCGCAGGACGATCCGCAGTCCCTGAGCAAGTGGCTCGCGCAGCAGATCGAGCGCCACGGCGCCCATCTGCGCACCACACTCGGTCGTGAGGCCGATCGCCGAATGGCTGACATGAAGACCTTGCGGGCGATGCCCCCCACCCGGCGGGCCCTGGCTCTCCGGGTCCTGACGATCGTCAAGCGGACACCGCCCCACTTGCTTGATGGCACGGTCCTCGACACCCGAACACTGCAGCTGACGAGCCTGCCCGCGATCATGCCAGAGCTGGCCCGCGCACGGCTGGTTCATGTGTCAGAGAGCCACGACCAGGCCGGACACCACCAGCTGCAGGCACAGGTTGTGCAGGGATTGGCCTACTATCCCGGAAAGACCGCGGTCGGGATGGAGATGTTCCATGGTGGCAGCAAGGTAGCGCTAGAGCGCTACATCGGACGAACCACAACCGAGCAGCAGTTCCTCGTCGAGGTGGACTGGAAGAAGACGTGGGGCTTTGCCTGGCCACTTTACGCGCCGATTCTCCGCGCTGCCCGGCAGCACCGGATGCCGGTCGTCGGCCTCAACATTCCGCGCACGCTGATTCGGCAGGTCAGCCGCAACGGGCTGGCCAAGTTGCCTGATCAGCTGCGTAAGAAGTTGCCTGAGCAGATCGACCTGAATCATCCAGCTCATCGCAGACGTTTTTTCAAGATGATGGGCGGGCATCCGGGCGCCGACCAGGAGAGACTGGAGCGCTACTACCAGTCCATGTGTGTCTGGGACGAGGCGATGGCGGCTGCCGCGGTCCGCTTCCTGAAGTCGAACCAGACGATCCGTCGGATGGTGGTGATTGCCGGCACCGGGCACCTGGCCTATCGCAGCGGCATTCCCGACCGCGCGGCCGGGCGCGGCGGCAAGCCCTACGTGATCGTGGTTCCGCGGACCGCGGACAGTGATCGAGTGGACACCGCGCGTTCAGACATCTTGCGTCCGCCAGGACGATACGTCGTCTTCACCAGATAACTCAGCCGCGCCGCCTTCCAGGCGTGATGGCCGCCGCCAGCGTACGCTACGCCAAATAGTCTGCCGATGAGCCCTGGTCCAAGGGCCACAGCGCCCCGGGGGGCCCCGTGGACTGCCGTGTCAGGCCCCGGGCTTGGGCGTATCTCAAGACATGATGACCGGACCTGCCTTGACCCCGCTGATGGTGACATCTTGCGCAGTTGGAGTCTCGCATGGGTCATGCTCAGCTTCGTGATCAGGTTACTTCTTTTCGCGCTGACAGCCATCTGCAGCGTTCATTTCGCGGTCGCCAGCACAACCCAAAAAGTGCTGGATGAAGCTGAACAAGAATGCCCAGAGGCGAACGATTCACCAGGCGCCCAGGGGCTGACCGCTTGCGACTTCCGGAGCTGAGGCGCGAGGGTTCACCCCGTTACAGGACGCACCCGGCCTGGGTTGCACTGCTACCAGAGCTCGTCGATCGGGCGCTCTTCGTATTCCTTGTACAGCACCCGAGGGATGACCACACAGCTGATCAACTCATTGGCCCCCTCGCCGATGCGCCCCAGCAACGCATCCCGCAGGTGGCGCTCGATCCGGGAGTCCATCACATAGCCATAGCCACCGGCGAGCTCGATCGCGCGCTGCGCCACGTGAACCGCGGTTTCGGAGGCCTTGAACTTGGCCGCGGCGGCGATCTTGCGAATGTCGGCACCCTTGCTCTTCTGAAAGGCGGCCGCGTAAGACAGGTGGCGGCTGGCGGAGATCTCGATGTACATCTCGGCCAGTTCCCGCTTGATGTTGTCCAGGTCGCGCAGCAATCCGCCGAACAGTTCCCGCTCGTGGGCATACTTGATCAGCTTGTCGTAAGCTCCCTGGGCCACGCCAATGGACCAGCTGGAGATTGTCACGCGTCCGCCATTGAGCATCTGCATCGCGTAACGAAACCCATCTCCCTCCCCGCCAATCATGTGATCCGCAGACACCGCGTGGTCGCGAAATGTCAGCTCCGCGGTGTTAGAACCACGAACCCCCATCTTGTCGGCGATCTTATGCTGTTCGAACGTACCGTCCCCTCCCCGATTGACGAGGAATGCACTGACCTGTCCCTCCGGTCCCCGAGCCAGCGTGAAGAAGTTCTCAGCCGTCATGCCATTGGTGATCCAGTACTTGGACCCGTTGAGCAGGTATCGGTCACCGTCCTTGCGATAGGAGGTCTTCATCGCCTTGGCGTCAGATCCGGAGTCCGGCTCGGAGAGGGCGAATGCGGCCACTTTCCGACCCGACAACAAGTCCGGCAAATATCGCTCCTTCAGCGACTGTGATGCGAATCGCAGCAGACCGTCGCAGCATGTCCCGTGAATTGCGACACCCAGCGCAAACCCGGAGTCGGCCTTGGCCAAGCTCTCCAGACAGGCGTTGTAATAGGAGAAGCAGGCATCCATTCCGCCAAACTCCTCAGGAGCGTAGAGCGAAATGAGCCCGATCTCTCCGATGACCGGGAAGTTCTCCACGGCGAAGATTTCCTGCCGATCGTTCTCGGCAGCGAGCGGAGCGATACGCTCGCCCAACAGTTGATCCACCGAACTCTGGCAAAACTCGATGATCGCCTCGTGGTCGGCCGAGCTATGATGTAGTTGATCGAGAACGATTTGCTGATCTTTAATGAAGAACGCCATAATGAACGAACAACATATCGCGACCTCGGTCTGAAGCAACCCCGTGATTGGGAGAATACAGGAAGGTTGCACGACGCCGTTTGAACTTGACTCGTCTGGCGCCGGTTCTATAATCCTGGCCGCTGCCCGGGTGGTGAAACTGGTAGACACGCATGGTTGAGGGCCATGTGGGCGTTAAGCCCTTGCGAGTTCGAGTCTCGCCCCGGGCACCACGATTGCGTTTGACCCATCCCCCTACGGTGGCTAGTATTGGGATATGATAGGTGCTGAGATGTGGTGCCTCCCCGGGACATGAGTCAAATGTACGAAGCCCAGGAGATCGTCGACAACTACCGCTTCAAGCTGATCCGCAAGATCGCTGAAGGCGGCATGGGTACGGTACACGAAGCCCTCCAGTACGGCACCGACGAATTCACCAAGCGGGTAGCGATCAAGACGCTCAACCGCGAGGTATCAACTGACGAAGAATTCGTCGGTATGTTCGTCGGCGAAGCCAAGCTCGTCGCCAACCTCGTTCACCAGAACATCGTCCAGATTTACCAGCTGGGTCGATCCCACGATCAGTTCTACATCGCGATGGAGTACATCAGCGGGGTCAACCTGCAGGAGTTTCTCGACCGACACGCTGACCTCTCCCGACGAATTCCGGTCGACACCGCTGCTTTTGTCGTCAGTCGGATCTGCCGCGGGCTAGAGTATGCTCACCAGAGCACCGGTGCCGACGGCAAACTACTTGGCGTCGTTCATCGTGACATCAGCCCCAAGAACATCATGATGACCTGGCAGGGTGTGGTCAAGATCGCCGACTGGGGCATTGCCAAGGCTCGCGCGATCATGAGCGACCGAGAGGGGGACATCCTGCTGGGCAAGAGCCAGTACATGTCCCCGGAACAGGCGGGATTCCAGGCAACCGACGCCCGCTCTGACCTGTTCAGTCTCGGCATCGTGTTCTACGAGCTGCTCGCCGGCGGCCCTCTGTTCGATGACGACGAGACGATCGTCATTCTCGACAAGGTGATGAATGCCGACGTCACACCGATCCGTAAGCACTGTCCAGAACTCCCGCCAGAAATCGAGAGGATCCTGATGATGGCACTCGCCCAGAGTCGCAGCAAGCGGTATCAGAGTGCCAAGCAGATGGGCGATGATCTCGAACACTACATGTACGACAAGGGCTTTGGCCCGACCAATCAGACACTCGCCGCGCACCTACGCGAGACCTTTCCGGACAAGGCATCCCTCTGACCCAGTCCGGTGATCACGGTACCGCCGAAGTAGCTGCCGATCTCACTGTTGAGATCCTCTGTGACGCCGCGCCGTTCTCCGAACGGGGGCGCAGCACCTGCTAGCGCATCGCCGTCGACCAACATTCGTTCCTGCTCGACAGCGGGGCACCGCTGTTCAAATACCTCGGCCGGAGTGAAGAGGACCTGCACGGCAGGTACCTGCCCATGCTGAAGGACACCAACCAGCAGTACCGCCTCCTTCCTGGGCCGTTTTCTCTGCCGCGTTCTCTTTGTTTGTTTCTTCTTGCGCGAATCTTCGGACTTCAGGGTCTCGCCGAAAATAATCTCGCCTGAATTGGTGCGATACCGCGGCGCCTTCTTCGTCCCATGTCGGCTGGGTTGATGGTCGCTGGGCAGGACCAGGATCGCCTCGCACCCCAGGCACAGGATCTCTTTCCCTGGTTGGTAGCGTGCCACGACATACTGCGCCTTGCACCCCGCACAGCTGAGCATCTTCTTCTCGGCGTCGTAGGGGTTCTCGGGGCGCTCGATTGCCGGGCAAGCTGCGGACGAGGTGTGATCAGGGGGAACCGAGCTCCGGCTCTGGCAGTCAGGGCAGGCCAGGCCGCCACCAGGCTCCAACTTGCACACGTCGAGCGCACGTGCACATCCTCGGCAATAGAGGATCTTCTTGCCTGATTCGTATTGACCCCGCTTGGACTCGGCGGGCTTGGGACCGTCAGAATCGCACGGCAATCCTTGCAGCGAAACCGCTTGCCAGCCTTGAACCGGCTGACGTCATACTTCTTGCCGCAGTCCTCGCGCGTCAGAATCTGCTTCTTGGTGGACCCTACTGAACTTGTCATGCGCCAGGTAGT
>CAZANL010000016.1:0-20047 GCA_964486115.1 uncultured Planctomycetota bacterium | reverse complement strand
TCTACACCTTGTTCGACAAGAGCCGCCCGGCGACCGGCGGACTGTTCAGCCTGATCCCGCTCGACCTGCCACCGGCAGGCACGACCGGCACCCTGCAGCCCTCGGGCCTGCCGATGCTGGACGCGGTCACCCCCGAGCTGGCCAAGGTCATCCCGCAGCCCAAGCTCTGGAGCGGTGCGGGCGGCGCATACCTGACACTGAAGTTCCGCAACGGACTTGACCGAACGACCACACGCCAGCGCTGGCGCTCAGGCGACAACCGCTGGCCCGTAACGAGTATTACCCCGACCCGCCGCTCCTACCGGCTGGGCCAGGACGACTAGCAAGAACTGACGAACTCGATATTTTCCATCCCCGTCCGCGGGGGTGCGACGGAGATACCTAATCATGAAGATGTACATCGCGCCGATCATCCTGGCGCTGCTGCTGGCCGCGCCGCTAGGCGCCAAGGAGATCGAGGTCGAGAACCTCGCCATCCGCGCCGGCACCAGTGAAAAGGCCGCACGCTACACGCCTTGGTCCGGCAGCTGGTTTCCACAGACCAGCGCAGAGCTGAGCAAGGGCTGGAACGGCACGCAGTGCTTTCGCTACGACAGCAGCACCAAGAAGTACGTGTTGAAGGACGGCATCGAGGACAACGATGCATCCCCTTTCGTCAAGTATGACCGCTATGTCCAGCGCCGCCACGGGAGCAACCCGGGTGCCGCGCTGATGGAGCTTCACGGCACCGGCGACTTTCACCATCACGTCTACGGCGACCGCAAGGAAGAGTTCGACAGCGATGGCGTCGACTACTCCTGGTGGGGTCACTGCAACGGCTGGGCCGCGGCGTCGATCCTCGAGAAGGAGCCGCTCACCTCGATCATCGCCCAGGGCATCCGCTTCGAGGTCGCCGACCTGAAAGGCATCCTGGCCGAGTCCTTCTTCGGCTGCAAGTCGGACTTCACCGGCAGCCGCTACAACAAGCCCCGCACCGAGACGACCGGCCACAAGAACAAGGCCCACACGCTGCTGGACAAGATCGGCGCTGACGACGAGCCGGACAAGACCGAGTACATCGATTGGTACGAGGCGGCCTACAGCACCACGCTGAAGCAATCGACCAAGGACTGGGTCAAGCCGCATCACTTCAAGAACGTCCTCCAGCACTACATCGACTGGTACACCGAAAATTACGACGACGCGCTGGCCGACATCCATCCGGACGCCTTCCACCGCATCCTGACCACCGTCATCGGCCAGAAGCGGATGGCGCTGGTCTTCGACATCACCGCCACCGAGGCCGTCTGGAACTACCCCGCCTTCAAGTACAACTCCCGGATCACGCGTAGCGGCTCCAAGGAGATCGACGGCGTTTCCCGCCGTAAGTACACGGTGCGGACGATCGTGACCTACGGCGATGACGGTGTGTCCGAGTCGATCATCGGGATCAACACCTTCACCAAGACCTACACATACGAGTTGTACACCGACGACAGCGACAAGATCGTCGGCGGCATCTGGACCGGTAGCAGCAAAACCGAGCACCCGGACTTTGCCTGGCTGCCGATCAGCAACGGGATGGGCGCCGAGAGCAGCGAGAACCCGAAGCTCGAGTACCGCAAGGTACTGGAGTTGCTCACCAGCGACCACTCCACCAAGACCGATAGCGAGATCGAGATTCAGGTCTCGAGCAATGGCAGCTGGGTTGGTAGCAACAGCCGGATTGCCGATAGCAAGACGACCACCTGGTCCCGCCCAATCACCGGGATCAACGGCGCGATCTCGGTCCGCGTACGACAAGCCGGCAGCGCCAGCATCGCCAAGGTGGTGTACGCTCAGCAGCCGGTCAGCAGCATCACCAGCAACGTCAAAGCGACTCGGGCCGATGTGGTCGAGCTGGCCAGCATCACCAGCTCGCCTTGGGCCGCGACGCTCACCTTCAGCAGCAACGGCAAGAAGATGCTGGTCGCACAGGCCTACGACGCCAGCGGCAAGCTGATCAGCGCCGACGAGCTCACCCTGCGCGTCAATTCCGCGCCGGTGGTCGATCCCGTGACCGATCCCGCCCCGCTTTCGGGCGAGGACCGCTACGAGCAGAACGACAGCCGCTCGACCGCCGCGACGCTGAGCGCAGGGACGTACGAGCTGGGTTGTTTCGACGCGGATTACTTCAAGATCGCGACGCTGCCGGGTCAGAAGCTGACGGTCAAGATTGCTTTCAAACACAGCGACGGCGATCTGGACATGAAGCTGACCGACGCCAGCGGCAGTGGACTGGACAGCTCCACCTCGACGAGCAACAGTGAGACGGTCAGCGCAACCGCTTCGGTCGCCGGTGACCTGATCGTGCACGTCTACGGTTACCGCAGCGCCACCGCCCCCTACAAGTTGACGGTGACGCTGAGCGATGCGCCTTCGGCCTCCGAGGACGATTCCTACGAGGAAAACGACAGCCGCAGCAAGTCCGTGCAGATCGACCGCGGCACGATCAGCGGTCTACAGGCCAGGGACCAGGACTGGTTCAAGGTCAGCGTCAGACCGGACGAGCGGGTGGTGGTCAAGATCGCCTTCCCGCATAGCAGCGGTGACCTGGACATGAAGATCTACAACTCCCGAGGCAAGGTGCTGGCCAAGGCCACCAGCGTCAGCGACGACGAGACGATCGAGCTGACGGTGCCGAGCACCGGGGTGCGCAAGATTTACATCAAGGTCTACGGCTACCGTGATGCCACCAACGACTACACGCTGAGTGTTGACTGAGTTAGCAGCGCGAGTAGCTAGCAGAAGTACCCACCTCATATAACTACCAGGCCGGACGGCAAACGCTGTCCGGCCTGTTTTACGTCAAACCCACGGAGGCTCGATGGCGACGCCTCCAGAACGAACCCGGGGACGAGTGCGAGCGACCTTGCCAGGCAGGGGAGAGATCTCGGTCGGCCGGATGCGTGAAGCACGCGAGAGCCCCGCGCGGGGGCTGCTCCGTCGCCGGTGCTGCGCTACACGGGAGTGCGCTGGGGGCGAGCCAGGAAGTTGATCAGGTCGATCTTCGTCAGAATCGCTCGAACGGACTGCTGATCGTCGACCACGATCGCCACCTCGCCCCGGTCGAACAGCCGCGGTAGCTCGCCGGCGCTGGTGTGCAGCTGCACCGTCTCCACGTTGCGCACCATCACCTCCGCGATCGACGTCTCGCGCCCGGCCTTCCCATCGACCAGCAAGTGCAGCAAATCGCTCTCGGTCAGGATGCCGACCAGCTTTCCGTCGTCGGTGCAGGGCAGCTGCGAGATCCCTTTTCCGGCGAACGCCTCGACCGCGTCAGCCAGGCTAGAACGCAAATCGATCGTGATGACCTCGCGCGGAGCCATCGAGCGCACGATGTCGCCAATCGTCCCGACTTCCCAGTCCGACTCGATAAATCCATGCTGGCGCATCCAGGCGTCGTCGACGAACTTGGTCATGTAATTGCGCACGGAGTCGGGCAGGATGGTCACAACTCGCTGCCCGGGCTGCATCTCACGGCAGATCTGCAGGGCGGCCCACGCCGCCGATCCCGATGACCCCCCGCACAGCAACCCCTCCTGGCGAATCAACTGGCGGGCGACACGAAACGAATCCCGGTCGTTGCTCTTGATCCAGCGGTCGACCAGCTTCAGGTCGAGCACGTCCGGAATAAAGTCGTAGCCGATGCCCTCCACCTTGTAGGCACCGATCGGACCCGGGCCAGCCAGAATGCTGCCCTCGGGGTCCACACCGATGATCTGGCAGTCGGGCAACTCGCGCTTGATGACCCGGGCCACGCCAGTAATGGTGCCCCCCGTTCCCGCTGTCATCACCACCGCGTCCAACCGGCCACCGCACTGATCGATGATCTCGCGGCCGGTACCCTCTTCGTGCGCCAGAGGGTTCGACGGGTTGCCATATTGGTCGAGGATGTGCGAGTTCGGGATCACCTGCTTGAGCCGCTGGGCCACGCCAATGTGGCTCTCCGGTGAATCCCAGGCCGCCTCGGTCGGTGTGCGGATGATCTCGGCACCCAGCGCTTCGAGCACCACCTGCTTTTCCTTCGACATCTTCTCCGGCATGGTGATCACCATCCGGTAGCCCTTGAGTGCGGCGGCCAGGGCCAGACCGATACCCGTGTTGCCCGACGTCGGCTCGATCAGCGTGTCGCCCGGCTTGATCCGTCCCTCCAGCTCGGCATCCCGCAACATCCGAATGCCGATCCGATCCTTGACCGAGCCTCCGGGATTGAAGAACTCACACTTGCCAAGCAGTTCGCAGGGAAGATCGCGGCCAATACGAGACAGACGCACCATGGGCGTGCTGCCGCAGGTGTCGAGGATGGATTCGTGGATTGCGCTCATGGCCGCATCCTAGCAGGGCGCGGTAAATCTGCCACCGGCCACTCCATTCCCGAAGCACCCCGCCACGACTTTTTCACGCCGCGCCCCGACCGCCGACGCACCGGTCAGTTATTTATCGGTGCTCTTCTCGGGGGGCTGCCCGCCCCCTCCCGCCATCCCGGTCATCAGTTTATCGACCGCAGCATCGAGGGATTGCCCGCGGACGTTCTTGTACCGGATGATGCCCTTGTGATCGATCACGTAGACGGTCGGCCAGCTCTTGACGTTCCAGGCCGTGGGGATCGGACCGCGAGTGGACGTCTGCCGGAAGTTGGACCAGGTGATCTTCTCGGTCCGGCAGATCCCCTTGATCTTGTCCAGGTCCCGATCGCTGTTGACCCCGACCAGCGCAAATGGCCGACCCGCATAGCGCTTCACGAGCGCTCGTTCGTGCGGATACATCGCACGGCAGGGGCCTCACCAGTTGCCCCAGAAATAAAACACGACGACCTTGCCCAGAAAGTCACTCAACTTCAGCGGCTTGCCGTCCAGATCCTCACCTGTCACCTCGGGCGCCTTCTTTCCCGGGATCAGGTTTCGCACCTCGTGAAGATTTCGCTTGGCCTGGCCGACCATCGACGTCTGCTCGGGATAGTCCTTGACCAGCCGCTCGAACAACACGGTAGCCTCATTCAGCTTGGCCGGATCACTCCGGGACTGCCGCTTCAGCCGATTAGCCAGCGTCAGGCAGGCCAGCGCCTGCACCTTCTGATGTGGGCTCTTGTTCAGCGCGGCCCGCAGCAGCGACTCGCTGGCCTTGTCTCTGCCCCAGCCCAGCGATTGGCAGACGCTCGACAGGCCGGGAGACTCGATGTGGCCTTTAGCCAGCAGCTGGAGGGCCTCTTGCTTGTACTTGAGCCCAGCCCCGTGGAGCCTCTGTCGGGCCACCCAGGCCAGAGACTTGAAGGCGATGGCATCCGCCGGGTACTTCTTGGCCAGCGCAAGCATCTGCACCGCGGCCTGGTCCGGCTGCGGTCGGGTAAAGAACATCTTCCGCTTCTCTTCCTTGGTCTTGGCCGACCGGACCTTTGCGGAATGAGCTCGCCGTATCTCAGTGAAGGCGTCGACGATCGCCTTGTATTGAGCCGCCGGATCCGGCTGTTGTTGCTCCTCGGCCTTCGAATCGGACTGCGCCATGGCCGGCAGCACCAGGCAGAACACGAGCGCGAGCGAACAGAGTGGTCTCATCGGTAGCCTCCAGAGCCTGTTATAGGTGCGTCGATCTTATCCGGGATCGGGACCGGTTGCCAGCGGCAGGCCCTCGTCCGCCGCCCAGTCACTCCAGGAACCCTCGTAGAGCAAACCCGCTGGCAGGCCAGCGATCTCCAGTGCAAGCAGGTTGTGGCAGGCGGTCACACCCGACCCACAATAGACGATTGTCCGCTTGCTGTCGGCACCCAGTGCGCTGAACCGCTCGCGCAGCACATCGGCCAAGCTCAACACTCCGCCCTGCAAGTTGTCCGCGAATGGAGCACTGAGGGCACCTGGGACATGCCCCGCCCGAGCATCCATCGGCTCACTCCGCCCCTCGTAGCGAGGGGCCGCGCGCGCATCCAGTAGTAGCACGTCCACCTGATTGCGGAGTTCGTTGACGGTCTGCTTACCGACCACCCTGGAAGGATCCGGAGAGGCGGTGAAGTCTTCCCGATCAGCCCGCACCCACTCGGTCGAGGTCGCCTGCCCCCCGCTGACCCACCGGTCATAGCCACCGTCGAGCACCTGGACGTTCTGGTGGCCCACCCAGCGTAGCAACCACCACAGGCGGGATGCAACCGCCCCACCCACATCGTCATAGGCCACGACCCAGCTGGAGGATCCGACGCCGGCTTCCGACATGGTCTCGGCAAGAATGCCTGGGTCCGGCAGTGGGTGGCGCCCGGGACCAGCGGCTGGCGGTGCCGCAAGCTGGGTGTCCAGGTCGAGAAACTGAGCCCCGGGAATGTGGCCAGCGTCGTAGGCCTGTCGCCCCGATTTACCGGTCGTGGGCAGATACCAGCGGACGTCGAACAGGCGCAACATGGGATCGTGCAGCCGCTGGGCCAAATTCTCTACCGAGATGATTGGCGAGGTTGTCATTCTCCAGGCTCCCTCCTGATGTTAAGATCGTATCGAGACGAACTGACGCGAGAGTGGCGAAATGGCAGACGCGCATGGCTTAGGACCATGTCCCGAAAGGGGTGGGGGTTCGAGTCCCCCCTCTCGCACTCCTCACTGCGGCCGCTCGACGGCTGCCTCGACCTTGGCCACCCGGTCCATCAGTTGCTGGAACTGCTCCGGTAACAAGGACTGGGCGCCATCCGAGAGCGCGGCATCCGGGTCGTGATGGACCTCGATCATCAGCCCATCGGCGCCCGCAGCGACCGAGGCCAACGCCATCGGCTCGACCGCCTCGCGAATCCCCACTCCATGACTCGGGTCGGCGATGATCGGCAAATGAGAGTTTGTCTGCACCGCCGGAATGATCGACAGATCGAGCGTATTGCGCGAGTGAGTCGAGAAGGCGCGGATCCCGCGCTCGCATAGAATGACGTCGTAATTCCCGCCCGACAGGATGTACTCGGCCGACATCAAGAACTCCTCGAGCGTGGCTGCCATCCCGCGCTTCAGCAGCACCGGCTTGCGAAGCTGACCTATTTTACGGAGCAGCGAGAAGTTCTGCATGTTGCGGGTGCCGACCTGCACGATGTCGGCGTACTCGGCGACCAGCTCCAGGTTCTCCTCGTCCAGCGCCTCCGTACAGACCGGCATGCCGGTCTCTTCACGGATCGTGGCCAGAATCTCCAGGCCCTCCTTGCCCAGCCCCTGGAAGCTATAAGGACTGCTACGCGGCTTGAAAGCGCCACCCCGAAAGATGTTCGCCCCCGCTGCCTTGACCGCATGGGCCACCGTCGAAGCTTGCTCGTAGCTCTCGATCGAGCAGGGACCGGCGATCACCGCCAGCTCCTTGCCGATCTGGACCTTGCCGCCAACCTCGACGATCGTCCGGTCACGAGTCTCGCGTGAGACCAGCTTGAACGGCTTGGAGACACGTATCACCTCCAGCACGCCGCACATTTCCTTGAGCAGGTGCGCTCCGACCGGCCCCTGGTTGCCGGTCACGCCGATAGCCGTGCGCGTGGCCCCGGGCATCGGATGCGGTTCGAATCCCATGCTGGCGATCCGCTCGCAGACCGCGTCCATTTCGTCCGCCGTGGCGGTTTGTTTCATCACGATCAGCATGCCGACATCAAAACCCGGTGGCTGGCAATCGTCAACAGCGGCTGCTACGGTGTCTCCGAATGAGACCCACCATGACCAGCTCGAGCCGCTCCCGGAGTTCGGTCGCCCATGTGACCCGAGAGCAGGCTGTCGCTGCGGAGCGCGCCAGAACGATCAGGAGGGAATCTCTCACCTCGCGTGTCGGCCGCCTTCCCTCGAAAGCGCGATGAGCCTAGGACTCTACGGCGGGACGTTCGACCCAATCCACCTGGGACACCTGGTGCTCGCGGAGTCGCTCCAGGAGATCTGCGGAATCGAGAGGATCGCCTTCGTGCCTGCAGCCAGGCCGCCGCACAAGCGGGACCGGCGGATCGCGTCGTTTGAGGACCGCTGCCAGATGGTCAAGCTGGCAATCGTACAGAACCCTCACTTCGAAATGCTCGAACTGGAAGCCACCCGTGAAGGCCCCTCCTACACCATCGACACCGTCCGCGAACTGCGCTCCCAAGAGCCGAACCGCATCCATCTGATGATGGGTGCGGACACGGTGAGCGAGCTGGGAAGCTGGCACCGGATCGACGAACTCCTCGATCAGGTCCAGCTGGCCGTGGCTGCACGACCCGGCTACGACCCACGCGAGATCTCCGCCCTGGTCGACAACTTGCGCCCCGACCAGATCGACCAGGTGCTGGCCGCCTGCCACGAAACACCTTGGATCGATGTCGCGTCTAGCAAGATCCGCCAGCGCGTTGCAACCGGGCAGTCGATCCGATACCTGGTCCCCGAACCCGTGCGCGACTACATCCAGCGGCAAGGCCTGTACCGCTAGTGGGGCTCTAGGCTCAGACGGCGCTCAGCCGAGAGCAGACCTCTTCGAAGCCGACCTCGACCTCTTCTCGGGTTGTCAGATCGCGCAGCTTGTACCGGCCACTGGCGGCCTCGGCTGGCCCGAAGAACAGCGTGAATCGCGCGCCGCAGCGGTTGGCTGCGCGCATCTGAGCTTTCGGGCTCTTTACTCCCAGCTCAAACTGGCAGCTCACCCCAGCGCGCCTCAGCTTGGTCGCCAGATTGAAGCCGGACGGACGCTGCTCATCACCGATGAGGATCAGGAACAGATCCACAGCCGATCCATCCGCCGGTGGCTCGACACCGGTCTTTTCGAGAGCCAACAGCGTGGCCTCCATGCCGGAGGCGAAGCCGACAGCTCCCAGCGAAGGCCCCCCGAGCTCGGCAATCAACCCGTCATACCGACCACCGCCGCAGATCGTGCTGCGCGCACCTATCGCATCGCAAGTGATCTCGTAGACCGTGCGGGTGTAGTAGTCCAGCCCCCGTACCAAGCGCGGGTTCTCGATGTACTCCACACCCGCCGCCTCCACCGCGGCAAGGACTTCGGCGTGATGCTGGTGACACGCCTCACAGAGTGAGGCAGCCATCGATGGCGCCTCCGCCATCACCTCTGTACAGCGGGCCTGCTTGCAATCGAGCATGCGAAACACATTGCGACCGTGACGGCGGTTACAGTCCTCGCACATCTGCGCCAGACGCGGCGCGAGGGCGGAGGAAAGTGCAGCGCGATACTCGGCCCGGCAGTCGACACAGCCAACCGAGTTGATCATCGTCTCGTACTGCTCCAGCCCCAAGGAGTCGTATAGATCACAGGCCAATACGATCGTCTCGGCGTCGGCCAGCGGACTGCTCGAGCCCAGCACTTCCACGCCAAATTGGTGAAACTGGCGCTGCCTCGATGCCTGCGGCCTCTCATAGCGGAACATCGCCCCGATATAATAGAGCTTCTGCTGCGGCGCGTTCTTGTCAAAACCCGCCTCCAGGTAGGCCCGAACCACGGGAGCGGTTGCCTCGGGCCGGAGAGAGACCGAGTCTTCGCTGCGCTGAAAGGTGTACATCTCCTTCTCGACGATGTCGGTCACCTCCCCCACACCCCGCACGAACAATTCGGTCGGCTCGAGCATCGGGGTCCGGATTTCCCTGAATCCGTACAACCCGCACACGTCGCCAACGGCCTCCTCAAGATGGCGCCAGCGGGCAATCTGCCCCGGAAAAATGTCCTTGGTTCCCTTGACTCGGCTAATTGCACGGCTCATCTGTCCGCTTGCCTCCAAATACCTCCAATTTCTTGTGAAGCAGTACCTTATACCGGGCCACGGTGTTATTCGGTTTAGAAATTATTTCGACAGGACCCACCTTGACTCAGTCTTGGCCCCATGCTAGCCTTCTCCTCTTGGATGTCGGACATTGCGCCGACGCCTGGATAGGGAGATACCAACGGAGGATTGAGATGTTGAAGAAGGTTTTTGCCTTCAGCATGATGGTCGCATTGCTGGTCGGCACCGTCGGCTGCTTCACCACGAATGATCGCCATAACCGTAACCACCTTCGGTCGTTCGAAGGCGATGCGGATTCGATCCACGCGACAATCGATCGGCATTTCTTCAATTACGACTGGGACGATCCGACCGACTACTAGTCCCGGCAGTCGACCTGGGGAGGCCCAACCTCCCCCGGGTCCACAATTGAGGAAGCATACCTGACGGTTTTGCGGGGAAGGTCTAGCCCCTCCGCAACTCCGCCATCGTGTTCTCAACGGGTTTCCAACAGGTCCCGCCTACCGCCAAGGTATGGGTGTGGTGCTCTTTTCACGCACCGGGACTTTTACTCCTGCCACTTTTCAACAGACGTCCCCCCGGGCCGTTTGAGCCAAGACCCAGTCCCGGGAACCCTTGGTGGAGCCTCTTCCAGCCGCTTTGCCAGTTCGATCACCCCCGCGGCCGTGCTCTCTCTTTCCCAGCACCGCGGCACCTCGAGTATCTCCAGTTGATCCTCGAACCGCCGCAGCCAGGTGGTCTGCTTGCGCGCCAGCCGATGGGTGGCGTGCTGGATCGACTTGATCGTGCCGTCGGGGTCCAGTCCCGCATCCAGCGCGGCCACGATCTGCCGATAACCCAGGGCCTCGGCCGATTGCGGCCCAAATCCGCAGCCGCCACGGATCCGCCGCACCTCCTCGACCCAACCAGCCTCGAACATCTGTGCTGTACGCCGGTCGATTCGGTCATACAGATCGTCACGCCCCCGTGCGAGTATGATGCCACGAAACGGGCGTCCAAGATGTGGCCGGGTTCGTTCCCGCTGTAGTTTGCTCAGCGGCTCACCCGTTAGCTCAAAGACTTCGAGCGCTCGCACCAGTCGCTTCGTGTCGTTGGGGTGCAGCCGCGCCGCACTCTCCGGATCAACCGACGCAAGCCGATCATGAAGCGAGCCTCCCTCCTCGATCAACCTCTCGCGCAGCTGTTGATCGGCAGGTGGTCCATCGAACAGTCCACGCAGCATCGCCTGCAGATGCAGCAGCGTTCCACCCACGAAGAGTGCCGGCCGGCAATCCCGGTCGATCTCAGCCAGCGCCTGATCCACGGCGTCGATGTAACACGCGACATCGAATAGCTCCGATGGATCGACGAGATCCACCAGGTGATGTGCAACTCGAGCACGCATCTCGAGGGTAGGCTTGGCCGTTCCGATATCCATCTGCCGGAAGACCTTCATCGAGTCGAGCGAGATGACCTCGGCACCCAGGTGTTCGGCCAGCACCACCCCCGCGCTGTTTTTTCCA
This sequence comes from uncultured Planctomycetota bacterium, assembly GCA_964486115.1. Lineage (GTDB taxonomy): Bacteria > Planctomycetota > JACQVV01 > JACQVV01 > CAZANL01 > CAZANL01. The sequence continues at coordinate 8,836 of CAZANL010000016.1, read as the reverse complement.
CTCGCGGTGGGGCCGATCAAGAACCAGGCCTGCGCAGGATCACTCATTCGCCGAGCCGCTTCCGGGCCAAGCTGAGAGCCGCCGTGTGGGTATCTACCTCCTCCGATTCGGCGATTTCATAGACTTCGCTCAACGTCTGGGTCACCCGGTCAGAGATCTGTTCGTGTGCTTGCTCGCGGGACCGCCCGAACTGTTCGACGCCCATCACGCTGAGGAAGCCACCGATGCTGACCACCATGTCCGGGGCATAGATGATGCCGCGCTCTCGGAGACGCTGAGCGTCTTTCTCCTGGGCCAGTTGATTGTTGGCCGAACCAACCACGGCGCGGCAGCCGAGTTGAGGGATCGTATCAGCATTTAGCACGCCCCCCATCGCGCAGGGTGCGAAGATATCGCACTCGCTGCGGTAGACGTCGTCCGACGCGACACATCTCAGCTCGGCGAAGCGCGTGGTCACCTCGGGATCCACATCGCAAAACGAGACAGCCGCTCCCGCCTCCTGGAGCAGCCCTATCAGCGGCCCTCCGACTCCGCCAGCCCCCATCACGAGCACCCGCAACCCGACCATCGCCAGGCCCAGCCGAGCTGCGGTCGTCCGGATACCTGCCATCACGCCAATCGCCGTTCCCGGCCCCGAATCCCCGGCACCGCCCGCTTGCACCGTTCGGCTGTGGATGTGCGGAGCACCTGTCTGCGCGATGATGTCCATGTCAGCCGGCGTGGTGCCCATGTCCGGGCCAGTGACGAAAAGCCCGCGAAGGCTGGCGATCATCTCACCGTAGCGATACAGCAGCCCCTGACGAAGATTCGTATCGAAGCTCTGCGGCAGCGCAATGACCGCCTTCCCACCACCATAGGGGACATCTGCCAGCGCCATCTTCCAGGTCATCGCCGAGGACAGCCGCAACACATCGGCGACCGCCGCATCGGGGCTCGGGTAGCACAGCATCCGGGTGCCACCAGCAGCCGAAGATCCACGCCGAGTGGAGTGAACCGCAACCAACACCCAAGCCCCGGTGGGTCGGTCGTAGCGAACAACGAGTTGCTCACCATCCCAGTCCTTCAGGGGGAGACGCAAAGGGATCTCAGCTGTTCGGTGAAAACGCGCAGAGTCTCGAACAGGTCACCACGGATCGGATGGACCACGGGCTTGGGGTGGTCGATATTCCATCGCATGAGCGACGCGTTAGGATCGCTATTGAAGCAGAGGATCACCGTCTCGGGCGAGATGTAGTCGATGTGTTGCGGCGCTCCAGACACGCCGGCCGCAACGAGAACCTTCGGTGCAACCCGAACGCCGGTCTGACCGATCTGCCGGTCCATCGGCAAGATCTTCAGGTCTTGTGTCACCTTACGGGTGGCCCCGATCATGCTCCGCTCGAGTCCCATCTGCGTCACCAGAATTTCTAGCAGCGGGTCGATCACCTGCTCCAGCTGCTCCCGAGTCTTGATGCCGTAGCCCACATCGAGAATGTACTCCGCACTGGCCAACCCGACCTCTGGTTCACCGTCGGCATATCGCGCAGCAACCATCGCAAACGGATCGCTCGAAAGACCGTACTCGATCGGCAGGCGATCGACGAACAACTCCGGAAGACACGGCATCACCGTCGGCTGCACATAGGGCAGTCCCGGATTGACGCTGGCCAAGAACAGCTGGTCGGTTCTGACCGGCTGCGCCAGTGCTTCCGCGCAACCGCCCAGCGCACGGGTCACGAGCGTCAGCGGTCCGCTGCCGTCAGAAATCCGATCCACCCCGAACCAGAAAGGAGCGCGGTAGCGACGCGCCAGAGCCGCCAGCACCGGGTTCAGCGGCCCGGCCGAGATAACCGCTCTGGGAATCCCCGAATACTCGTTGAGAAAGCGCGCGAACAGCTGCTGCAGGCCACGTGCACTGAACCGCTCCACGTGAGACTGATTAATGACGTAGATCCGCCGAGGAACGTAGTCGACCAGCGCACCCGACAACAAGGCGAGATCGGTCACCGCACAATCGATCGGTACGACAATATCTAGCGCCAGTTGCAGCGCACCGGCTACCTCCGCCGCGCCAGCCGCTGCCGCGCGGGCATGCGGCGTCAACTCCGGACCGACGGCTGGCGGAAGGAATGCCAGGACGGCAGGCGCCCCCTCGGCCTCCTGCTGATCGAAGCCATGCGGCTCGATGTCGCGTCGCTCAGGCTCGGTTCCGGAGCCGAGCGATGCGTCGGCCAACTGCACAAACAACTCAGCAGCCTCCTCCGGTGTCGTCACCCGGCGGCTGTCAGTGTCCGGTTCTAATCGCAGAGGAGCGATCGAGACCGACATCGCCGGCTTGGCCGGGCGTGTTCGGATCATCGATAGCGGCTCGCAGGCCGCGCTGACCCAGCGGTCCAGAGAGTAGTCCAGCGGGACTCGCTCCTTCTGTGGGAACGAGATCACGGCGGGCAACTCGATCTCCAGCTGGTCTTCGGCCTCCCAAGCAGCGCTGCCACCGTGCACCACAAGACGCCCACCCTCGCTGCGGAAGGTCAGGCGGCCCGCTTCCAGCAAGGTCTGCGCCTCGAGTGCGGCGGCCAGAAAAGCGGCCAAACCCGTCTGGCCCGTCCCTTCCCCCGGAGCGTCTCCGCACAGCACGAGATCGGGCGCGAGTTGACGCTGCTGGACCGCCTCCAGCAGTGCGTTGCCAATCTCGGAGGTCGTCAATGGGCGCTGGTCCACTGGCACGTACAGACAGCGGTCAGCGCCCAGCGCTCCTGCTTCGCGGATGGCATCTCGCCCGAGAGATGAGGCGACGCCCACCGCAGTGATCCGCACCTGGCGCGGAGCCTGAGACTTGAGCCTGCTGGCCGCTCGCAACGCCACACGATCCGCCGCACTGAGCAACATCGTCAACTCCCGCAGCTCTCCATTGACGATCCGCGGTTGTGGCGCAACCATCGGCGACGGCACGATCGGCACCAGCACCTCGATCGAATGATCCAGCCGAAGCGGGAGGGCGGCCAGCGGTGGATCGTGCTGCGGCTCGGAGTCCTCCAGAGCGAGGGAGGCCAGCTGCACCTCTGGCGGGTAATGCTCCTTGGCTACATATTGGTAAGAGCGTTCGAGCCGCTCGAAGAGACGATCGATCTTGCTCAGCGCGCGTTCGATGACCAGCTGCCCGAGCTCGGTCACCAGCGCGGCATGCGGCGTCCCCGCGATCTCGCTGCGAGTCAGCCAGTCGATCCGATACAGCATCGCATCGGCCAGCTTGATTTCACCGGCCACCTCGGCCAGTGGAAAAAAGATCGGCTGGTACGATGGATTCTGCCACAGCTGATCGCCGTGACGGCGCTTGAGCGATCCGACCCGAGCGAACAGCCGGTCCTTGGCCTGCTCTATTTTCTGCTCCAACTCCCCGAAGGCGCCGCGCGGGGTGCCGTCGGCAAGGGGCTTGCTGCCCCGTCGGTAGCGATCGAGCAGATAGGAGGTCAGATCCTTGAGCAACAGAAAGCGCTGAACTTCGTTGGTTCCCTCGTAGATATTGAGGATTCTGGCATCGCGCCGCTTCTTCTCGATGTCATGGTCGAAGGTCGTGCCGGACAAGCCTCGCAGGTCCTCGGCGGCCGAGATTGCCCGGTGCAAGGCCTCTGTCGCATGGTACTTCCCGATTGCCGATTCGACGCGCACCGTGTCACCCTGCCGCGAATCGAAAAAGCCGATCAACTCGTGAGCCATCGTCTCCTTGCCGAGCAACTCTGCAGCGATTTGGCCGACCTGGTACGCCGCAATCTCCCCTGGCAACTCGAGCGCGAGCGCGCGATGAATCATGTCGCTGCAGACTCCAACCGTCGAGACGCACAACCCTCCCCGGCCGACATTGAGAGTCTCCAGCGCATTGACCTGACCGCGACCGACACAGCCAATGACGTTCTCGGCGGCGACACGCACTGCCGAGAGCGAAAGCTCGTTGGTGGGCGAGCCTTTTTGACCCAATTTCTCCTCGTCGGCCCCGACGACGAAACCCTCCGCGTGGCGGTCGACCATGAAGCCAGTGACGCCTTCAGGCGTTAGAGCGTACAACGCCGTGACGCCGGTGAATCGGCCGTTGGTGATCCACATCTTGGCGCCGGTAAGTTCATAGTAATCCCAGTACAGCCCACCTTCTTCGTCTAGACGAAGCTGCCCGATGTCATCGAATTCATACCGCTGACCATCGTGCATGTAATAACGCGTCTTCTTTCCGTCCGTTTCGTAATCGTACTCGTCGTAGTGGATCTCGACTGGGTCGGCATTCTCGGTGTGGCGATACCAGATCCGCCGATCCCTGAAGACCAACCGGTCGGCATCGATCAGAACGCGGTGGTCATCCCCGCTCCCCCGATCGAGTTGATACGTCAGCCGACCGTCCTTGCCACACCGGACCGGCCTCCGACACAGGCTAGCCTGAGTCTTGACACCCCCGGAGTCGGAACCTGCAGTCGGCTCGGTCAAAGAAAAGGAACTCATCTGGCCATGGGCGATCAACCGGAGAAACATCTCGTGCGCCCGTCGCTGCCGAGGTAGCTCTCCCAGCCACTGGCTGACCGTCTCCTGCAGGCCCTCGAGCATCTCCCGCGCCTGCAGCAGTGAATGCTCGACCCGCTCCATGTCGGAATGCCCGAGGGCCTGGCGAGCCTGTCCAAACTTGTAGAGGAAACCACTGGCCAGGTACTTCAGGACTGTGCTGCGCTGGATCCGCCGATCAACGATCTCCGCAAGAGGCTTGAAGCGCATTTGGATCCGACGGAGATCTCGCCGCTTGCGTAGTCGCCGAACCACCCTTTCGATCCCAACCTCGATCTCCCGCAGAAAACTGCTATCGTCCGCAACCGCCTGCAATTCGCGCTCTACCCGCGGGATGTCCTGCTTCAGACCGATCAGGATCGGGGTCGTCCCAATCGAGGAGTTGGCCATGATGATCAGCGCGTAGGCCGGGTCGGCATATCGCATCGACTGCAACAGCAGCATGTAGTAGTAGGCCTTCGGCAAGCCCGCACCACCCTGGGCACTCGGAATGAACATCCGCAGATACCCTCGATCATGCAGCAACTTGATGTCCGCCTCCGGCAAGCGATGCAGTTTCTCGAGGTGCCGCCCGTAGGACAGACCATCGTACTCCTGGTTGTAGTACGTTTCGCGGAAGTACTCCTTCAGATCCTGGTTGCTGCTGCACAGCGCCGGATCGCCCCAGAGCCTCTCCGGTAGATGCCGAGGTCGCAGGGGATCATAACGCGTCACGAGGAACTCCCCGGAGCGAAACGGCGGACTCGACTCGACAACGGCCTGGTAACCCTCACACCTTGTCTGCGGCACGTCGTCCCAGAAACGCTGATCCCGCACTCGCTGACCAAACGCGATCAGCCGCCGCGCCTCGGCACACGCAGCCAGCGCCTCCCGTAGTTCTGGACCCAGCCGATCCGAGGCCAAACGGACCGCCTGGACCTCCATCCTCGCAGGCACACCGACCTCGAGCAGCCGATGGGTCCGCAGCAGGATCGCCCGCGCGGCGAGCCACTGAACCAGCGCCCCACCCAACAACGCCAGCACCGGATCGACTTCCGTCGCGCGGGCTGCTCGCTGCCGTATCCAACCCTGCTTGCTCAGCGCACGGTTCAACTGCCGCCCCGCCTCGTCGACCGAGTCCAGCGCCTCTACCAGAATCCCACGCCGACGCAGCAGCGCCAGATCAGCAAGATCCGAAGCCGGACGGACCCAGCCCTCTTGGCGCACCTGAGCCGCCAAAAATGACTGCGCCAGCGATGTGCGCAACGCATCGTCCCGCGCCACCAGATACCGGAACATCCCGCTGTCCCGGTAGTACTTGGCCAGCACGTCATCCTCGGAAAAAGCGGTCCCTCCGAAAACCTGCCCCGCGTTGTAGGCTGCACTACCGGGGTGCGGCCCAAAGGACTTCGCCGCGGTGAGCTTTACCAGCAACAGATGAACCACTCCCGGCAACTCTCCGGGCTCGCGTAACGTATCCATCACATACCCGCCGAGCGCCATTTCAGCGATCATCTGCTTCACAGCGCCGAACTTGCCCACCCCAGCGACTCCTTGCTCGTCCTGGAAAGCCTGGCCGAACTGAATTCGGCTGACCGCGTGCTCACATGCCCGCTCGAACAGATAGCCACACGCTCCACGACAGATAGCCGCATGCAGCGGTATCCCGGTGCGCAGCCAAATCGAGTGGTGGTCCACCCCGTCCGGCAGCTGGACGCGGCTGACCACATCCGCACCGACCGGGTTGGGAGGATTGACCCATGCCAAGTCAGCCCCGCGCAGGCCTGTGGCCACCTTCGGAGTGAGCGACAGCCCCGGCATATCGACCGGACCGATGTACAGACCATCCGGCCCACAGACCAGGAGGTCGTCTGCCAGCGCGGTGGGGATCAGGTTGCCTGCCCCCGCCAACGCCGTGGCCATCCAGCGAGAGCCGCCCACCGCTTCATGCACTCCACAGGCATCCAGCAGGCGCCGAGCATGCAGCTGGTGCGATACCATATAGGCCAATGCGGGGTCATAACGGGCCAGTTCCTCGAGCAGTTGAAGACAGCCCTCCTCCGAATCGTCTCGCTGAACGCCTGTCAGCAGGTCTTGCAGAAGCTCCCGCTGCTGATCGTCCAGCGAACTGCCATGCTCGAGAGCACGTAGCTGCTGATTACCGAAGCACCCATTCAGCTGAGTCCGGATCGCCTCCCGCGAGGGTTCCAGCTTCTGCTCGAAGTAACCCGCTTCAACCGAAAGCGCACCGGGCCCAAGCGGGATGCGCCCCCCGATCGTCTCCAGGAACAGCCGGATGCATCCCAGGTGATGGGCCAGTAGCTGACGGCCGATCACATCGACCCAGAAGAACCGGCGGGCCGCCGCATGTCGACGGCAGCTGCGGGACAGAAGCTCCATGTCGCGCACGACCTCGAAAAAACCGGGGACGGGCAAACGACCACGTAGGCCAAGCTGCTTGAGCTGTTCGACCGAGTCGCTGAACTCACGCATCACGCTCTCGCGTGCAACCAGTAATTCATCGAACCAGGCCAATCGACCTGTTCCCAGGGTACGCAGCTCGCGAACCAGGGCCTGGCCAAACTGCTCGATCGTCCGCTCCAAACCGCTGACCAGCTCTGTCATCTTGCCGCATAGGCGGCTCACACGCTCCCAATGCTGCCGCCCCTGGTTACTGTCGAAGCGACAGTCTAGAGACTCCATCCACTCCTCCAGAGCCGGCCGCTGACGCTCGATCCAGCCTTCGCCAAAAGTCGCTTCCGCCGGCGGTCTGGGCTGCGGATCAGAACGCTCGGAGAGATAACGGAACAACCGCTCCAGCGAGGGGGGATAGGTCTCGTAGATCAGCCGCTGGTTCGTCGCTCGACTCCAGTGAACGTCCTCGGTAGCGCGCCAGCAACTCTCGCACTTGATACAGTTCTCGAAGTTGACAACGACCGAGGGCGCTCCGATGGGGACGCGCTCGCGCTCGTAGACTTTTGCCGGGCAGACACTCCACAGCGAACTCTCAGCCAGTTCCGCCCGCTGATCGATCGACTCGGGCCAGAAGACCTGGATATGGCTGGCGTGTCCTTCCAGGTACTGGATCCGGCCCAGCTTAGCCTCGTAGGTCTCCGTCGGGTGAATGCAGTCTTCCTCGAGGCGGCGCTGACTGGCAGCGTCCAATGCTATTTGCCAGCTGCGTCCCTTCCGCCGTCGCTCGAAGGGCTGACGCAGGATGTGCTTGCGGATCACCTCGAGCACGAGTTGGCCGACCCCGATGGCGGCCAAGGCCGCCGCAATGACCGGGAGCAGTAACAGGTCGATCAGGCTCACCCGCCTGCTCACCTCCCGGCAGCACTGAATCAGCTTCTGCTCGAGCGGCGTGCGATCGTTGGTGTAAACGTGCCTGAAGCAGGCCGACACGCTGCTGCAAAATCGGCTCCAGTACCAGCGCACAAACCAGGGCGGCTGCCCGCCGCTCGACTCGGCTCCCGCGCGGGCGATGAACGTCAGGCCGAGCTCCTTGGGCTTCCTGGACGGAATCCAGCAGAGCACGGTATTGGCAATCCAGAAGGGCCAGAAGACCGGGCTCAGAGCGCTCAGAATCAGACGCTCCAGATGGACAGCCTTGGCCAGGCGCAGCATGTCCTGCACGGCCATCGGGATCTCGGCCGGCGGTAGCGCGATCCTGATCGTGCGAACCGACTCCCACAGCTTACGGGCCTCGCTCCAGCTGGGACGAGTCGCGATGTAACCCAAGGAGCAGGCCAGATCGACCTGACTCTCGAAGAAGGTCGTCGTGCGCTCGACGTAGTCTGGCCAGTTGTCGAGAAACACAACGTTCTTGAAGTAGTGCGTCAGCTTCAGCCGCTCGACATAGACCTCAGACAGATTCTCGGCTGTGGGCGGCCGTCCCGCACGGCGCAGTTCCAATAGTCCACGGGCGAACAGAGCCCCCATCTCCGTTGCCGGACCGGTGTAATTGGGGCAGGGAAAATCGACACCGATGCCCGTCGCCGCCCCACCAATCGCCAGTCCGTCGTCGACCATCTGTGGTAGCGACTTGCTGCTGCCGACTCGGATGATCTTGGTCCCGAAGGATATCGGCTCGCCCCCCGCAATCCAGCGCGCCACCTGCGGTAGTCCCTTGACCCACTCCAGCAGCAGATTGTGGTTGCCATCGAATTGATCACGCAGATTGTCGAGCGGCAGGACGAAACCCAGCGACAGAGAGTCCTGGTTGGTGTAGATGAAGCCGCCCATATTCAAGCGACAAGTCTTGCCCCGCCGGACTGCATTGCGGATCAGGAACTCGAAAAAGGATCCCTCGTCACTTGTCAACCCAAAGCGT
>CAZANL010000015.1:0-20804 GCA_964486115.1 uncultured Planctomycetota bacterium | reverse complement strand
CACAAGCAAGGGGCGACCGCATACCCGTCTCGAAGCCCCTCGGGGCCTCGCCGCCGCCGACTCGATCCGCGCCACGCTCACGAGCCAGTCACCTCGCCCAAACAGATCGCCCGACGAGATCGGACCCGTGACGTACCAACGCATTCCCTGGGCCAACATTCTCCTTCAAGCTCGCCTCCCTCTCTCGATGAAACCGCTCGACCCGAACACTGCAGCCGAAAACTCGGCAGACACGATCCGGTCAGACTCAGCGCCTCCTGGACGCGCCATCCCTGAAACAGAGAGCGGCCGGGTCCCTATCGGAAAAACTCGAAATCAAGGCTCGCCTGACAGGTCCGCACGCAATACCGCCGTCACGACCAGACGAGTCGACTTGGACGCCTCGTTGATCCCACTCCACATCTCCGGGTAAGATGAAGCTCTAACATGCCCTCCGAGCACGACGCCCACAAGACCATCCGCGAGGCGATCACGCAGGATGACCTGACCCTCAGCCTCGACCCGGAGCCCCCACCCTCGGTGGAGACCCTCGGGCGATACCAGGTCACCGGCCTGCTGGGTGAAGGTAATATGGGGCAGATCCTCCGGGTGCGGGATACCGAGATCGGCCGCGAGATGGCGGCCAAGGTGATGAAGGGTCAGACCAGCCCGCAGACCTTGGCCAAGTTCGTTCGAGAGGCGCAGATCACGGGGCAGCTGGAACACCCCAATATCGTGCCGATGCACGAACTGGGGGTGACTCCCGACGAGCAGGTCTACTTCACGATGAAGCGGGTCGATGGCGATGACCTCGAGGCACTGCTGGTCGCCGAGCGTGCCGACGAAGGGACCATGCTGCACCGAGACAAGAGAGCACGCTCGTCGGGCATCTGGCGGATCGACGACATCTCAGTACTCCGCCGCAGCTCCTTGAGCAAGATGCTCGGGATCTTCCTCAAGATCTGTGACGCGATCGCATTCGCCCACGCTAGAGGGGTCATCCATCGCGACCTGAAACCGGCTAACATCATGGTCGGACAGTTCGGCGAGGTGCAAGTCATGGACTGGGGGCTGGCCCGGGTCGTTGGACAACCGGATCTCGCAGAATCCGGCTGTACTATCGATGTCAGTCACGGACCCGCGTCCGAGCCTCTCCAGGAAACCGACAGCCAGGAGCCCCTGAAAACTCTCGACGGCGTGATCATCGGCACGCCAAGCTACATGCCGCCCGAACAGGCACGCGGCGAGATCCACAAGCTGGACCGCCGGTCCGACATCTACTCCTTGGGCGCGATCCTCTACGAGATGCTGACGCTCAAGCGGTTGTATGACGGGGAATGCGTGTGGGACATTCTGGATCGGGTGCAGCTGGGACGCTTCGAACCCCCGAGGCTGCGCACGCCAGAACGCGGTATCCCTTGGGAGCTGGAAGCCGCGGCGATCCGAGCCCTGCAGGCCAAGCCCAAGGACCGCTACGACACCGTCGCCGCGATGCAGGCCGACATCCAGGCCTACCTGGACGGGCGTGTGCTGCAGGCGGTGGAGTACTCCTCGTGGCAGGTGCTCGGCAAGTGGGCTCGCCGGAACAAGCCCATCGTGCTCGCCGTCGCCGGGATTCTGATTTCGGTGGTCGGCGCACTGTATGGTATCAACTCGCAGCTAAAGATCGCCGAGCAGAAGACGACCGAGGCCGATGAGGCCAGGAAGAAAGTCCTCGATCGCGAGCAGCGGCTGAGCAACAGAGTCCGGGACTTCGAGAGCATGGCGGATATCCAGCTACTCGCCGAGCTGAACGAACAGCGGATCGACCTGGGGCCCCAGTCCTGGAAGCGGCCTCAGCTCCATCGGTGGCTCAGGGACGCACGCACCATGGAATCCCGACTTCCCCACCATCGGTCGGTGGCTCAACGACTCTCGCAGTCCAACAACCTCAGCCGGGCTCAGCGCTGGCAGCTGCAGGTCGTGCGAAAACTGGTCGAAGATCTCGACCGGTTCTTGCCCGGCATCGAAAAGGTGGCGGAGTGGGAGAAGATCGCGGCGGGACGTCGGAACCAGCACAACCCAGACAGCTGGGCTCGAGCCATCGAGAGCATCCAGCAAGAGCCGAAATACGCGGGGCTGACGCTCAGACCACAGGAAGGACTCCTGCCGCTCGGTCCCGACCCACGATCTGGGCTCTGGGAGTTTGCCCATCAGCTCAGCGGCGAGCCCCCCGAGCGAGGAGCCACGGGCCAGTGGGAGATCACCAGTCGAACCGGTATCGTGCTGGTGCTGCTGCCGGGAGGCAGCTATCGAATGGGCTCTCCTCGGTCTCTGGGAGATCCAAGCCCCGAGGAGCAACCAACCCACGCCGTGACTCTCAGGCCGTTCTTCCTCAGCAAGTACGAGCTGACCCAAGCGCAGTGGCGACGGCTGACCGGAGGCTTGGAACCAAGCCGCTTCAAACCGCCTGACAGACCATTCACGCTGTCCCACCCGGTGGAGAGTATCAGCTGGCACGATTGCCGGAAACGGCTGGCGCGTTGTGGGCTCAACGTCCCGACCGAGGCGCAGTGGGAATATGCCGCGCGGGGCGGCACACAGTCTGTTTGGTGGACCGGCAACGACAAGTCCACGCTGAAACGTGCGGGCAACCTGGCAGATCGTGAACTCCAGCGAGTGGGCCAACATAAGCTGATCGAGAACTGGGACGACGGGCACGCGGCCCACGCCCCGGCCGGCCGTTTCGCAGCCAACCCATTCGGCCTGCACGACGTGATTGGCAACGTCTTCGAGTGGTGCCGCGACTCCTACGTCGACAGGGCGTACGACCAGAAACCCGGAGCCGACGACGGCTTGCGCACCTACCCCAAGAACGTTCACCTTGCAGTCGTTCGAGGAGGCTGTTATCTCGAGCCTGCCGCCAGCTCCCGGTCAGCCAGCCGAAGCCGGTACGAGAAATCGACCCGCCAAGCTGTCATCGGCTGCCGACCGGCCAGGGGAATCCACTGAGACGCAAACCGTGCACCGGAATGGGGCCTCCTCCCGCTGACTTGCAGCATCGGGGGCTCGAGTGAGCACCCAAACAAACAAGCTGCTGGCCCAGCTGGCCCACTCAAGCGGTCTGGCCTCGGCCGACCAGATCAATCACTCTATCGGCTTGATCAAGCAGCAGCGCAAGGCGGGGCACCGAGTCTCCCTGGATGCGATGCTCGTTCAGGAGGGTGTGCTGTCCCCCGACCAGGCGGCGGGGCTGCTGACACAGGTCGCCAGCCAGATTTCGGCCCTCCCGGCCGCCGAAGGTCCCGCAGTCTCGCCTGCCCGCGCGTCCTCCGAACAGGATAGCGACGACAGTTTGTGCGGCACGACTCTCGGCGGCTACAAGATCATCTCCAGGCTAGGGGCCGGAGCGATGGGCGTGATCTACAAGGCCGAGCAGATCGCTCTCGAGCGAGTCGTCGCACTCAAGATGCTCAACGAATCGCTGGCTGACGACGCGGCCTTCGTCAACCGTTTTCTGGCTGAGGCCTGTTCAGTCGCCGCGCTGAACCACCCCAACCTGATTCAGATCTTCGACGTCGTCAACGACGACAAGCGGGTTTATTTCTCGATGGAGTTCATCGAGGGCGAGAGCGTCGGCGCCCTCCTCGACCGGCAGAACAAGCTCGACCTGGCGATGGCACTGGACATCGTGATCCAGATCGCCAGCGCGCTCGGAGAGGCGCACCAGACAGGCATCATCCATCGCGACGTGAAACCGGACAACATCCTGCTCACGACCGCCGGGGTGGCCAAGCTGAGCGACCTGGGCATCGCCAAGCGAGACGACCAAACATCCGGCGATGTCGAGCAGCAGGGAATGGTCGGCACACCGTACTACGTCTCCCCGGAGCAAGCCTTCGACTCCGATGAGGTAGACGCGCGCGCCGACTTCTATTCGCTGGGAGCGACCTTTTTCCATCTGGTCACCGGAGAGGTCCCCTACTCCGGCCGGACGGCCGGCGCGATCTTCATGAAGCAGGCCAAGCTGCCCACGCCGGAGGTGAGCGACCTGGATCCAGGGCTCCCCATCGAAATCAACCGGGTCATCCGCCAGATGATGGACAAGAACCCCGACAACCGGTACCCCCACGCCGCCGCCTTGGTCGAGGCCCTCGAGGACATCCGGCAAGGCCTCAGCAGAAAGCAGGCCACCCGGCAGGGTAAGCTGAAGCTCGGCGAGAGGATGACCCGTATCGAGGCGCCCGCCGAGACCCAAGCGAGCGCCTTCGAGCTGGACGAATCCTCGCTGACGCCACGGCTTCGCGCCGAAGCGGGGCCCTCATACATCCAGGAGGCGGCTGTCGACTCGCAAGGGGGCCCCACTCCTGCGCAAAGCCCGCCGCACCAGAAGCCACTCGAGCCATCTGCGGAGCCGTCGGATGTTGTGGATAACAACGCGGTGGAAGAGCAGACGAACAAACCATCCAGCCTCCCCAAGCTGATCGGCGTGGCTGTGGTGCTGGCTCTGATCGGCGTGATCAAGATGATCACGGGAAGCCTAGGCGAACAAGCCCAACCCAGCCCACCGTCCACGAAGACTGTCAGGAAGCCCCCCCCGAAGCCCAGGCCCAAGCCGCCACCCACGCCGAAACCTGGACCGAACAAGGGCAAGCAGCCCGAATTGACCCCCAAACAGATCATGGAGCAGAAGGCCCGCAAGGCCTACGACCAACTCAGGCAGCAGGTTCCGAGTCAGCTGAAAACGGACCAGCTAGAGACCCTCAAAGAGCAACTCGAGACACTCATCTCGGACTACGGTGAGAGCAAGGTCGTGACACCAGCCAAGCAAGGGCTCAAGAAGGTCGAGCTCGAGCTGGAACGTCGCGGGTACCAGGCGGCCTGCACTCAGGTGGACAACCACCTGACGGGCAAGGCGTACAGCAAAGCGACGCACTATCTCGAACAAAAGATCGCTGGCTTGACATCGCACAGCAGCATGAAGGAGCGGTACCACCGCAAGCTGCAGCAGGTAGCCGTCATGGCAAAACGTGCCTCCCTGAGGGCGATCAGTCAGGCGGCCGGAAAACGCAACAACCGGGACCTGGCTGGCGCGAAGACGCTACTCGTACAAGCGCTCGCCGGACAATTGCCCGAGCACAAGAAACTGATACAGCAGAAACTCGACCGGACGATCGCCTTGATCCGAACCTCCGTGAGGGGCAAGCAACTCGAGTTGTACGAACCGTACTACAAGGCGATCAGTCCAGTGCTGATGCAGCAGCAATATTCCAGGGCCTTGATCCTGGCCAAGGGTACCCTCACCAACCCGATGGCTCAGATGTTCGACGTCAAGGCTGAGATGGCGGACATCCGCGCATTGGCCAACACCTGGGAGAAGATTGCCCAGACCCTCAGCGCACAGGCAGGCGAGGGGCCGATTCCACTCCGGTTCGTCGGTCAACTGCAGGCCTCTCCGGTCAAGGTCATCCGTGTCTCGCGTGGCCAGATCTACACCGCCACGTCGATCAAGCGATTGAGCAGACTGCATCGAGACAGCCTGCTTCAACTCGGCGGCTCGGCGCTGGGCGCCGAAGGCCCCCTGAGGCAACTCCGACTTGCCCTTCTGCTCCATACGTTCGGGCAGATCAAGGAAGCCACGGTCATCCTGGCGACACAGAAAGGCGCGAAGAGCCACGAGCGCTTCGAGCTGCGGCTGTTCTGCTGGCGCCTCGACCGAGTCCGCAACGTGATGGCCCCGAAAGACAAGAAGTATCCACAGTGGCTGAAAGCAATGGACGAGCTCGCTCCTCTGATCCGAGACTACAAGGACTCGGACCTGTTGACCCTGGTCAAGAAGCTCACCGGGCGTTGGCTCCACGGACTCGCCATTCGACTCGGCCCCAAACGGCTGATGATCCAGGCCAAGAAGGCTCGCCAGGACAAGAAGTTCGGCCTGGCCAACAAGTTGCTGCGCCACCTGGTCACGTTCTACCCCCGTAGCGGGTCGGCGAAGGAGGCACAACGGCTCCTCCCGCCCGAGAAGAGAGAGTAGTTCCACCGCGCCAAACGCATGCTCTGATCGGCGCTCCGCCACCAGGTAGCACGCTCAGCCTCGGTCTTGGCCTCCAAGACAAATCCCCACCGATGAAAACACAAACTATTTTCCGGAATCAACTTACAACGACGGCGGACCTCCTTTCAGACCTGCCGGGGTTGACACTCGCCTGACCAAAACCTATAGTTAGGTACAACGGAGTGTTGATGTTTCTCATGGAGGGGAAATATGGGACTACGCATTGGGCAGAATGCGGGGCTCCTGACGTCGCTGAGGAATCTCGGCGACACGCTGAAGGGGCTAAACAAGACTAACGAGCGCATCGCCACGGGCCGGGCGATCAACAGCGCGGCAGACAATCCTAACGGCCTGGTCATCTCACAGCTCTTACGGGCAGAGATCGGCTCTCTGGGGCAGGCGGTCGAAAACACCCAGAACTCGGCCAACCTGATCAACACCGCTGAAGGAGCACTCAGCGAAGTTTCAGGTCAACTGGTCGAGCTGCGACGACTGGCGGTCAGCGCTGCCAACTCGGGCGCGCTCGACCCGAATGCGCAGGCTGTCCTGCAAGATCAGGCCGACAACTTACTGCAGTCGATCAACCGCATTGGCGGCACGACACGCTTCGGCCGGCAACCGCTGCTGAACGGGTCTCAAGCCTTCACCACCAGTAGCACACCGGCAGTGATCGAAAACCTCAACATCCAGTCCGCGCAGCTGGGGGCGAGCGGGACACAGACCGTCGACATCGACATCACGGCAGCGGCAACGGCAGCCAGTGCAACTGGAGCAATCGCGCCAACCCAGGCGGTCGACTCGACCATCAGGATCAGTGGCAACCTCGGGAGCTCCACGATCAACATCGCCGCGGGTGCCACAGCTGCGGATGTGGAAGCCCAGATCAACGCGGTCAGTGACTTCACCGGCGTGGTAGCCTCGGGAGGCGTGATCAGTAGTTCGGAGGTCGGCTCGGCCCAGAAGGTCGAGATCGAGGAACTCTCGGGAGATCTGGCGGGCATCTCGGAGGGCACGACTTTCGGGACCGATATCGCCGCCACCGTAAATGGCGCGGCGACAGTCGGGGTGGGCAACACCGTCTCGATCTCCGGCAGCGCGTTGAATGCCGATGTCCAGTTCGCCGACACGGTCACACCGGGCACGGTCTCGTTCACGATCACGGGCGGCGGCGCGCAGCTCCAGCTCGGTAGCGGAACGTCCGGCAATGACAACCTGCGTATCGGAATCAACGCAGTCGGTGCATCCACGCTGGGGCTCTCTTCATCTGGCGGGGCCGCGCTCACCTCGGTCGGGACCGGTGGCGTCAACAGCCTGACCACCAATCCATCAGGCGCGCTGGGTGTGATCGACGCCGCGATCAATGATGTCAACCAGTTGCGCGGCAATCTGGGCGCCACATCCCGGCAGGTCCTGGAACCCAATGTGCGCAGCCTGGAGGTCTCGATCGAGAACCTGGCCGCAAGCCGCTCGTCGATCGAGGACGCTGACATCGCCGAGCAGATCGCCGCACAGGTGCGCAATAGCGTGCTGCTACAAGGCGGAACGACCGTCTTGGGGCAGCAGAACTTGCAGGTCGGCAGCGTCTTGAGATTGCTTCAAGGCTTGGGATAATAATATCGATTAGCAAGCCCTGAGTCTGGGACAAGACCGACGAGGGGCACATGGCGCGAGACGTACTGCAATTCCAGGCAGGAGGCGACAGATGCGCCATCGATGGAGAGCGCCCATTTCACCATCAGGGCGCGACGAACGACAAATGCGAACGAGCACGTCAAGGCACACGCGGTAGCATCTCTTTTGTCAGCAACGATCTCGACACCCTTGCCGGTTAGCCACATTCGATGAGAGTCCTACTAGCAGGTGGCGGCACACTGGCGGATGGAGTCGCCGAGTTCTTGCTGCAACTCGAGTGGGCCGAGCTAGTCGGCCTGGTGGCAGCCACCGATGACACAGACATGCCGGCCTCCACCAGGATCCTGGATGCCGGGCTGCGCCTGCTGAAACCGGGGGACGAACTCCCGGAGCCACCCGACATCTTCATCGCCGCGGAGAGACCCGCACCGCACCACCTCGACTTGAGCCATCAGGCCCGCCTGGGAGGCGTGCTCGTCCATCTCTCGTTGCTGCCCAAACACCGCGGCATCGACCCCGTGCGCTGGGCAATCCTCGAAGGGGACCCCGCATGCGGCGCCACGGTGTTGTACATCACACCCGACGCCTACTGCGGCAACATCCTGGCCCAGGAGAAAGAGGACATCAAGGATGTCCACGATGCCCAGCAGGTTGAGGAGATCCTGCGCGGAACTGCCCGCGACATGCTGGTCAAAGTGCTGCACGCCCTGGCCAAGATCGGTCCGTTGCCAGGCACGCCGCAAGATCTCTCCGGCGCCAGCGAGCACAAGAAGCCGCCGGGCAAGGCACGGTCAAAGATCGACTTCAGCCAAGAGATGACAACCGTACACCGCACGATCATGGGCTTCTGCCATCCATACGGGGGGGCCCAGGCCAAACAGGACCAGCAGACCCTCATCGTCTGGCGTGCACGACCGCTGCTGAACGAACCCCCAGAAGGCAAAGAGGATTTCGTGGTCGCCAAGCACTTCAAGGGCGACAAGACGCCTGGCTCGGTGCTGGAAGGACCAGAGAGCCGGTTCGGAGTCCGCTGCGGGTGCGGCAGCGTACTAGAGTTGATCGAGGTTCAACTCGGCGGAAGAACGCACCGGCCCCTGCCTCCCGCAGAGGTCTTCGAGCCTGGAGCCAAGCTCACCTAGTTCCACACCTCACGATTGGCCAAGATCAGGCCAGTCGCCTCGCACACCCCAGAGCGTGGGACAGCAAGCCTAGAGCAGCTTCTGAAGGATCTTTTCGGCCGTCTTGGCGTCAGCCTTGCCCCGCGAGAGCTTCATCACCTGACCAATCAACGCATTCAACACGCTGGTCTTTCCTCCGCGGTAGGCCTCAACCAGTTCGGGGGACTCCCCCATCGCCTGCTTGCACAACTCGGCAATTGCACCCTCGCCAGAGATTCGCTCCCCGATCTCGGCGGCCAGCTCCTCTGCGGAGCGACCACTACGGATCATCGACTTGAGCACGTCCTTGCCCATCCGCTGATTGAGACGCCCGGAACTTACCAGATCCACCAAGCCCCCGAATTCCTTGGGCGCGATCGGGTACTCCGATACCTCCAACTTATTCTCGTTGAGGTAGCGCAGCACCTCGGTCGAGATCCAGTTGGCCACATCCTTCGGGTCAGCATGCTTGCTGGCCGAGATCACGCTCTCACAGTAGTCCGAAAGCACCCGTGTCTGGCAAAGCACCGCCGCATCCTTGGCCGGTAGAGCGTATTTCCTGACGAAACGATCTCGCCGAGAACGAGGCAGTTCGGTCAGCAACTCCCGCAGCTGAGCGACGTATTCCCGCCCAACCTTGATCGGGCCCAGATCCGGCTCCGGGAAGTATCGATAATCGTGCACCGCCTCTTTGGCGCGCATCGGTTCGGTCTTGCTGGCCTGCTCATTCCAGAGCATGGTCTCGTGCTGGACCTCGCCTCCCGCACAGATCAGCTGCCACTGGCGAGCGCTCTCGAACTCGATCGCCTTCTCCACCGCCTTGAAGGAATTGAGGTTCTTGATTTCTGCCTTGGTCCCCAGCTCACTGTGCCCAACCGGCCGGACCGAGACGTTACAGTCACAGCGCAAGCTCCCCTCCTCCATATTGCAGTCGGAGACCTCCAGGTACTGCAAGATCTGCTTCAACTCCCGCAGGTACTGCCCCGCCGCCCTGGCGCTACGAATCTCTGGCTGACTGACGATCTCGAGGAGTGGAGTGCCGGCTCGGTTGAGGTCGACCTGGCTCTTGGCGCCTTTGTCGTGGATCATCTTTCCCGCATCTTCTTCGAGATGGATCCGCACCAGGCCCACCTCCTTGGTGCTGCCATCCTCGAGATCGATCATCACCCGCCCCCCCGAGGCGAAGGGCCTATCGTACTGTGAAATCTGATAGTTCTTCGGCAGGTCAGGGTAATAGTAGTGCTTGCGGTCGAACTTGGTGTAAGTGGCAATCTCGCAACCCAGAGCCAGGCCAGCCTGGACCGCCAACTCGAATGCTTGCTGGTTGATAACCGGCAAGACACCCGGCAGTCCGAGGCAGACCGGACAGACCTGCGAATTCGGTGGCATTCCGAACGTCGTCGGGCAGCTGCAAAACAGCTTGGTCTCCGTCCCGAGTTGGACGTGCACTTCCAGTCCGATGACCGTCTCGAATTCGCCACTCATACCGGTGCGATCCGGTCTTCGTAATCGTGGGCGAGCTCGAATGCGCGACTGACCTGCAGCAGTCTCCCCTCGGCAAGCGGCTTACCGAGCAGTTGCAGACCGATCGGCAGCCCGCCTTCGGTGAATCCGCACGGTAGCGAGACGCCAGGCACTCCGGCGAGGTTCGCACCAACGGTCAGCACATCGCACAGGTACATCTGCAGCGGGTCCTCCAGCTTCGCTCCCCTCTCGAACGCCGCGAATGGGGCAGTCGGCGAAGCGATGACATCCACCTTCTCAAACACCTCGTCGAAGTCCCGGCGGATCAAGCGACGCACCTTGAGGGCCTTGAGATAATAGGCATCGCAGTAGCCGCTGGACAACGCAAACGTGCCCAGCAAGATCCGCCGCTTGACCTCGGGCCCGAATCCCTCGGCCCGGCTCTTGGCGTAGACCTCGTAGAGGTCGTGCGGCTTGTCGGTGGAGTGGCCGTAGTGTACCCCGTCGTAGCGCGCCAGGTTGGAACTGGCCTCGCTGGTCGCGACGATGTAGTAGCAAGAGATGGAGTAACGCGTATGGGGCAAGCCGACAGGCACGAGTTCCGCCCCCATACCCCGGTAACTCTCGAGGGACCTCTCGACCGCGCTCCGCACTTCGGGGTCCAGGCCCTCGCCCCAGTACTCCTCGGGAACACCGATCTTGAGCCCTTCCACTCCCTGATCGAGTTGCTCGCGGTAACACGGCACCTCTTCGGGCACAGACGTGGAATCCCGCCGGTCATACCCCGCGATCACCTCCAGCAGCAAGGCGCAGTCGGTCACATTACGGGCCATCGGACCGATCTGATCCAGACTCGAGCCGAACGCCATCAGCCCATACCGACTGACACGGCCATAGGTCGGCTTGACGCCGACCACACCCGTGAACGCGGCCGGCAGACGAATCGATCCCCCCGTGTCGGAGCCCAGGGCCAGGGGCGTCATCCCGGCTGCGAGCGCGGCGGCCGACCCTCCCGAAGAACCTCCCGGCACACAGCGGGATTCCCAGGGATTGCGAACCGGTGAACCCAATCCCGCATGCTCGCAGGAGGAGCCCATCGCAAACTCGTCCATGTTCAGCTTGCCCAGGATCACGGCACCCGAGAGCCTCAGACACCGCACGACATGCGCGTCGTAAGGTGGACAAAAGTTCTCCAGGATCGGTGAGCTGCAGGTCGTTGCCAGACCCTGGGAGCAGATGTTGTCCTTGACCGCGACCGGTACCCCGCCTAACGGTCCTGCAGGCTCTCCGCTAGCGCGTCGCCGATCTGCCATCCGGGCCGCCTCACGAGCCCCTTCCTCGTCGACCGTCAGATAGGCGCCGATGCTGGGATTGATCTGATCGATACGCTGCAGGTAGCAGTCCAGCAACTCCTCGGCCCCCAAATTACCGGCATCCATCTCATCGATCAGACGCGCGGCAGAGAGGGTATGAAGCTCGGTCATTCGAGAACCTGCGGTACAAGGAAGAAGACACCGTCCTCCAGCGGAGCATTGGCCAGCGCGGCGGCGGTCGTCAGCCCTGGGCGCTCGCGGTCAGGCCGAAAGATGTTCGCCTGCTCCAGCGCGTGGAACATCGGCTCGACATCTGTGGTATCCAGTTCCTGCAGAGTTGCGATGTGCGAGAGGATTGCCTCGAGCTGGGCTGCGAACAATCGGCGCTCCTCATCGTCCAGGTCGAGGCGGGCCAGCAGCGCCACCTGGTCGATGTCTATGCTCATCCAAGGCTCTCTATAAACAGTAGAATCAGTCCGCCGAAGCCGGCCCGCAACGGAACATATGTTCTTTCACCACAACATATTGCACACAGCACCGGCAACGAAAAACAGCCGGGTATCTTATCATCAAGCACCGGTAAGTCAACAGCACCAAACCTCTGTCCCCGGGCACAGTTTTGATCACGGCAATCCCACGCAGAACACTGGGGTCGCGACGCAACCGTTTCTCGGCATCTGGCTGCAGCCGCAAGCGGGAGGTTGGCCTTTGCGATTTCGACGTGATTGCTTATATATGAGCGATGTGAAGCAAGGGCCTCTCAAACGACGCGGAAGCACCCTGACCGAGAACGTAATCATCATCTCGTTGATCGCGATCGCCATGCTGCTGGCCGTGGTGTATTTCGCCGGGGATCTCAAGAACCTGTTTTTCGGTTCGAGCCGCCAGCTTCGAAGCGACAACTCCGCGGCCCAAACCGAAGAGGCGAACTTCAGCCGCTCCGCCAACAAGGGCCAGGATTCCGGACAGACCGGCGGGAGATCTGGTGACGCCAGCACGGGTGGCGGTGGGAACAGCGACGCTGCGAGCAGCTCAGGCGGCGACAACAGCCAGTCCAGTGCGGACTCTGATTCGAGTAGTGGATCTGACACCAGCGGCAGCAACGGTGGGAGTGCTGACAAGGGCGCACCCACCTCCGGCAGCGAGCGATTTCCGGACAACCACAAGCCAGTTGTCAGCGACACCAAAGAGAGCAGCAGCTCTGAAGCCCAAGCTGGACGATCCGGTTCCGGCGGTGGCGGCGGCGCCACCGTCGACACGCACGGTGGTATCCAGATCGCCCCTGAAAAAGAAGAGAGCGGCTGGGGGGTTTCGTTCATCTTCATCCTCATCGGGATCATCCTCCTGCTAGTGCTACTTGGCGGTCTGTTCCTGAGTGGCTTTGCAAGCAAGATGAGGTAGGGATGCGCCAGCTCTCCGCACTGCTGCTGCTGCTGCTGTTGCCGAGTGTCTCACACGCACAGTTTCGTCGACCGCTGGCTGCGACCGGAGGCATGGTCGTTACGGCGGAGCCACACGCCACGCGGGTCGGCGTGGCTGTCCTCGAAGCAGGGGGCAATGCCGTGGATGCCGCGATCGCGATACATTTCACCCTGGCGGTCACCTTGCCCCAGGCCGGCAATCTGGGCGGAGGCGGCTTTCTGCTGAGCTACCGCTCAAAGGAACGCGACATCGCGGCGCTCGATTACAGAGAGACTGCGCCGGGCAAGGCCCATCGGGACATGTACCTCGACGCACAGAAACAGCCGATCCCACGCAAGAGCCTCCTCGGCCCGCATGCCGTTGGCGTGCCAGGCTCGGTCAGAGGCATGGTTGCCCTTCACGCACAATATGCCACGCTACCCTGGAAGCGCTTGCTCGCCCCGGCTGTCAACCTGGCGGCGATCGGCTTCCCGATGTCCAGTTCGCTGGCCACCGCCCTGGAGCGCCACCGCAAACAACTGCAGCTGTTTGCCGGCACTCGAGCGCAGTTCTTCCGAACCGATGGCAGCCTCTACCGGAAGGGCGACCTGTTCAAACAGCCGGCCCTGGCAGAGACGCTCCGCCTGATCCAGGACGGCAAGGACAAGCCATTCTACGAGGGGGAGATCGCCAGGAAAATCGTGGCTGAGATGCGGCGCTCCGGTGGACTGATCACCCGCGAGGACCTGGCAGGCTACCGCGCTCGCTGGCGCAAACCAGTTCGAACCTCCTATCGCAAAGCTCGCATCGTGTCGATGCCGCCCCCCTCTTCGGGCGGGATCGTGCTGGCCGGCATACTCAAGCAACTCGAGGGCTTCGACCTGCGCCGAAGTGGTTTCGGTAGCTGGCGCACATACCACGTGATGGCCGAGGCAATGCGCCGGGCTTATGCCGATCGAGCCAAACACCTGGGCGACCCCGATTTCCACCATACCCCAAAACAGCTGACCCAGCCCGCGTACTGGGTAGCGCGTCGGCGGGACATCATTGCGGACCGAGCGTCACCTAGCACCTCGATCAAGCCAGGTAAGTTGCCAGTCCGCGAGAAGGAAGAGACGACTCACTACTCCGTGGTCGACTCAGAAGGCAACGCGATCAGCGCAACCACTACGCTCAACGGCAGTTTCGGCAGCAAGCTGAGCATCGCCGGCTTTCTATTGAACAACGAGATGGACGACTTCTCGGTCAAGCCCGGTGTGCCCAACCAATTCGGCCTCGTCGGGGGTAAAGCCAACGAGGTACAGCCCGGCAAGCGGATGCTCTCCTCGATGACGCCTACCCTGGTGTTCAACGGTGAGGGGCGGCTGCTTCTCGTGCTTGGCTCGCCGGGAGGCTCAAAGATCATCACCACCGTACTGCAGGTGATCCTCAACGTGTTGGATCACGAGATGAACCTACAGCAGGCGGTCGACGCGCAGCGCATCCATCACCAGTGGCTGCCTGACAAGCTGTGGCTCGAGAAAGGCGGGCTCTACAGCCCCGACACCCTGGCGCGACTCAAGGCGATAGGCCACACGCTGGCATACCGTAAGCCGATGGGGCGAGTCCAGGCGATACAACTCGAGTGGAGCAGCACGCGCATCCGGCGCTTCTTGGGCGCCAGCGACTCGCGCTCTAGCGGCCTGGCCGCCGGCCTGCAAAAGTGACGATCAAGCGAGCCCTGCCCTTTCTGCTTGCGGGTTTAGCCCTGCTGCTGTTCTTCCAGACCGGCGCCACTCTCGCGCTCTACCGCCTGGACCTAAACAAGACCCCGGAAACGCAAAAGCTACTGCCTCTGGCCCGTCGCCTCCCGCTTTCGGCGGATGCTCCGACCTTGTTGATCTGGTCGCGTGAGGTGGTCCGGGCGGGGCTCGGCGTGTCCTTGCTGGTCTGTTCATGGCTGACCTGGCGCGAAGCTCGCTGGTTCCAGCGCACCACGATCAGTTGCTGCGTGGTCTACGGACTGGCAGTGGTGATCGAACTCTGCCTGTTCCTGCTGATCGAACAACCATCTCTGGCCGCTCTAGCCGGACCCTCGGACTACCCGCAACTCAGGGCGTTCGCACTCACGCGCTTCGCCTCCAGGCTTGGCACTTTGCTGATACCACTGCTGGTCGCGACAACGATCCTGCGGGACGAAAACAAACCTACATCTGCTTGAAGCTGACGATCGTCAGATCGTGCGGATAGGGCTCATCACCAGACATTCGCTTGTACTCTGCCTCGACCATCGACAGGAAATAGCTCGGATCCTGTCTGCCATACTCCTCGATCAGCCCCTTGAACCCCTCGATACCAAAGGTCCGGCCCGTCTGGTCTTGGAACTCGACCACCCCCTGCGAGAACAACACCAGCAGGTCCTGCTGATGGAGCGGCATGGTGTATTCCTGCAGCAGAGTCTTGAACAAGGCCCCTTCGTCGGAGCCCAGCACGATACCGTTGGTCCGCACCTCCGTCAGGTTCGGCGTACGGAACTGATTGTAGACAATCAGCGGCTGGAACCCGGCATTGGCCAGCACGATCTCCTTGGCCGCCGTGTCGAGCACTATCAGTAGAATACTGACGTAGGTCTCGTTGTCGGTCGAGTTGAAGATGTGGTCGTTGAGTTGAGACAGAACGTTGCCCGGACGAGTTTCCTGTTCGAGGATCGAACTGAGCCTCTCCAGGAAATGCTGGTTGATCGGCACCATCTCCATCCCGGTCCGAGAAATCTCCCAGGCCGCGATGGCATGGCGCCCGTGGCCCAGATCGAACACATAGAAAAAGTCGCCGTCCAGGTTCTCCGATGGCTTGAACATCGCCCCGAACTCGCACCCCCGAAGCTTGGGGATCTGACACGTCATCTCGAGCAGATGCCTGCGCGAGCGTGCGAAAGCCTGTTCCTGAATTCTCGTCTTGTGGTCGACAAGCGCCTCGCCACTTCCAGGCTCTCCAACGGCCTGAGGGATATCCGAGACCGCCTCCTGCTCCTCCATGAACTCGGCCACCACCACTTCCGACACTTCCGAGTCCGACTTCGTCGCGCGGGCTCGGCGGACCTCCGTGTCCGAGGTGACCGGCTCGCCTTCCTCCGCACTCGCCGCGTCCCAAGTCGTCTTCTGGTCATCACTGACTTTTACCGACAACTCAAAGCCCTCCGACGCCAGCTTCTTCGACGGGTCCTTCCCGCTCGATTTCCCTACAGGGGCTGAGGTCGCAGGTCTCTTCGGCTTCTCCCAGGAAGACAGCTTTGGGGTCTCCGACCAGGACTGCCGGTGCTCCTGGATCATGTCAGTGACCTTGAGCAAATCCTCGGGGGGCTTGAGCGATCCGTCCTTCCCACGAACCTGGAGTTTCTGATAGACCGTGCAGTAACGCAGCAGGTGGTTGGCCACCAGGTTCGGCGCAGTTTCACAACGCAGGAACTGGGTCGACACATCGATGTTCTTGATCCGCTCTTCGCAGAAAGGGCAAATCCAGGACCCATCAACCGCCATCGCCTGCCAGCGCTGATCCTCGACCAGCACTTTCTTGACCTGCGGCTGAAGCCGCTTGATCATGTTGGCCCGATCGACGATCCGGCGCATGGCCTCCATCGGGACCGGCTTGCCGCTGCCCCAGTCGAACTTCTGGCAGTGGTACAGATGCTCTTTGATCTGCCTCTTGAGCCGCGCGGCCCGCTCGGTCGAAGGACCGGGAGGCACCGCCTGAGCCTGAGCGCAGTATGGGCAATACCACTGTCCGTGTTCGTCGAAGATCTTCCAGCCGGGCTCGCTGGTCAAGCAATGCTTCATCAGAATCGCGACGGTCTTGTTCTGCAGCGTCTTGAGCGCGATGTACTGCCCCTGGAATCCCCTCCAGGCGGGACAGCTCTGGATCAGGTGGTCCCGCACGCACTCGACCGCGGTCTGTCCCTTGGCCTTCGCGGCCAGCATCCCGCAGTACGGGCACAGCCAGCGGCCGATGACGGTCTTTTTCCACAGCGGGTTTCGCGACAGTTCCTGCTTCACCCGTTCTTCTACCTGTTCGAGTCTCTTCTTGTCGGACGCCATTTACTTCTTCTCGACCAATCCCTGCTCCACCAGTTTTGCTGCCGACACCGGATCGGTGAACACGTCCTGGGCCAGCTTGCGATTGAAAGTCACCTGGCCAACACTGATCCTGATCGTCTTTTTTCCACCCTCATAAACCGAGATCCGACTGGGCAGCCGGATGCCATTGTAAACCCGGTGTTTGCCGAACTTGACCTTGAGCGAGCCGGAGCCGCCAAAAGTCGCGCCGTGCAGCAGGTACTGGCTGCCGTCGATGGACAGCCGGATCACCTGCCCCGCCGGTCCACTCCAGCGCACCTTGTAGATCACCAGGCCACCAGGAATCACCGTCTTGGACATCAAGGCGAATCGGGCACCTTCGACGAACAGGTTGGTCAAGATCAACAGACGCGCGCGTGACAGCGACTCCTTCATCTGGAGCAGGTCACGCTTGTCCATTACGAAGACCTTCTCATGCCCCCTTCGCATGAAACGTCCCCGCGTACCATCGTAGACCTTGATCACATCGGGCTTGACGTCACTGCGCAGAACCGCAACCAGGCGGTCTGGTGGCTGGTAGAGCTCGTAGAGTTCTCCTTCCAGCTTGTTTTTCCCCAGCGTCTTGTAGGTGACGTGCACGGCGAGGTTCTTGATGCCCGCCAGTTTTTCATGCCCTCCCTGGCTTTTTATCGCCTCCCGCACGATCTGCTCCGCAGTCTTGGCTGACGCAACTCCACAGAGGAACACGCAGGCCACGACGGCAAGGCTGGCAGTGCAACGCATCCGGCAGTCTCCTTGCGACTCAGAAATCAGACCAAAAATGGGGGAGATGCTCGTCCGTTAAGACTACAATGTGATGAGGTGCTGTCAATTCTCGAGAAAAACGCACGAGCCGAAGATGCCCCGCGACGTGCGCCATGATGGAGGATTATCTTGGGTGATCTCGCCGGAATCCAGCTCAACCCCGCCACGGCTCCAGGCATGCTGGGAACCCAGTTCCAGGTCAGCGCCCAGGTCGTCAAGACAGCGGTGGAAGTCCAGCAGACCATCCCCGAGTTGCTACTGTCCCAGCAAGGCCTTGGCCAGCTGATCGATATCAGCGCCTGAAAACCCGATCTTGCGTCTCGAAGCTGTTGGACAAATAGTAAGCCGCTAGCCGACGAAGAGCAGGATAGGGCGCTTCCCCCCTACTCTCGCTGGCGAACCGACCGATGATTGCGAGAGACTCTCGATTGCGGACCCGCGCAAGTGCAAGCAGCGCCTCCTGGACGGTTTCCAGTTCGTTCAGTCGCTTGCCGAGCTGGGGCACGGCATCCTCGGACCGCATCAGCCCGAGCGCACGGATCTGTTGCCTGGCGGCCGGACCGTCCTCCTCCGCAAGCAGGGCGCGGAGCAGTGCCTTGTCTGAGCCCGAGCGACCGATCTCACCCAATGCAAAGGCAGCGGCGCGACGCTCGACCTCCACCCCTACCCCGAGTGCGGAGATCAGCAGCCGCTCGCTGGCCACGCCGGGGAATTGGGCGAGCGTCATCAGGGCCACGGCGCGTTGGTCCGACGTGCGGGCCCGACGCAACTGATCGATCGCGTCCCGAGCAGTCACCAGTCGCGTGGCCTGCGCATCGTCACCAGCCGATATTTGCTGATCACGCGCAGCAGGCCTGCGCCCGCGGGCAGCGACCGGCAGACTCAGCAGCAACCTGCGCAGGTGAAGTTGTCGTTTGGGTTTCTTCAGAGTAAATGCCAACCGATTGAGCCGTCGCCGAAAATCCTGGTCGAGCAAGCCCCTCGTGTCCCGCACCCGCTTGGCCAACTCCCCCATCGTGTTGTAGAAGCGAAAGTCGGAGCCGGCGACCAGACCAGCCAGAATCATCGCCCGATGCGCTGCCGCTCGACGAGCCGGAGGCAGCCGCTCCAAGGCCAGGTGCTCCCTCAGCAGCTCCAGCTTCTCGGGACCTTGCTTCACCCCGAGATAGAACATGTTGATCACTCTGTGATGAGATTGCATCGGCTCGAGGAAAGCGACAAGACGGTGCCCGGGTGCCATGCCCGTGCTCTTGCTCGTCTCGGGAACGATCACGTTGACCAGACGCTTCTTGCGAGCCCCCCAGATCACCTCCTCGACAGAGAGGCTCAGCAGACTGATGCGCCGCGCCGAAATATCGAACACCTTGTCGATCTTGGCCACGACGCCGATCTTGCACCGGGAAAGCGTGGTCTCTCCCAGCACCGTCGTCCACTCCCGCGCCGAGCAGGTCATGGACAAGGTCAGGCCGAGCACCCCCCAGATCCAACGTGGCATATCTTGAATGCTCCATTACTTGCGCCAGCGACGTGCCGATTCCAGCAGACAGCCCGGTGGCACTACAACGTATTGTTCGCTGCGCTGCTGCCTTCACGAACTGCGCAGATTTGACTGACACAGAGCGTAGCCTGCGGCCCCACTGCTGACAAGCAATCGACGCTTCCGCTGGCTCACGAAAACCAGCCTCAGCGAGCGCCAAGCGCTCCGATCCGAGTCCGATAGCAGTTCCCATGCGATCTGCTAAAAGGCACACAATGCGTGTTCTCGTGCTCAATCCCCCATATTTCCCTAGATTCTCCCGTCCCCAACGCAGCCCCGCCGTGACCAAGAGTGAAACCCTCTACTACCCGGTCTGGCTAGCTTATGCGACCGGACATCTGGAACGCCAAGGCCACGAAGTCCGGCTGATCGACGCTCCCGCTCGGAGCCTGGCTATCGAAGACGTCCTTCAAATCTCCCGCGAGCTTCGACCGGAGTTGCTGGTACTGGACACCACGACTCCCTCAATCGTCAACGACCTGCAGACAGCACGGAAATTTCGAGAGCATTTCCCCAGCACCCGAATCGTCCTGGTCGGGACCCATGCCTCGGCTCGTCCGGCCGAGAGCCTCGAGTTGTGCCCGGAGGCCGATATCGTCTGCCGCGGCGAGTACGAGCTAACCCTCGAGGAGCTGGCTGCTCATCCCGAGCGCCCACTTTCCGAGGTCGCTGGGATCACCTGGACCAGAGACGGCAACGTGGTGACCAACACCTCGCGAGCATTCAACTGGAACCTCGACCTCCTGCCGTTCGCCTCGGAGGTCTTCCAGAAACACCTACGACTGGAGGACTACTACAACCCCAACGCCCGGTACCCGATGGTGACGATCATCACTGGCCGGGGCTGCCCATACCGCTGTACCTTCTGCGTTTATCCCCAGACGATGCACGGCCACAAGTACCGCTGCCGAAGTGTCGACAACGTGGCGGATGAATTTCAGTGGGTCCAACAGAACCTACCCCGGGTCAAGGCGATCTTCATCGAGGACGACACGCTGACCGTCGACCGCCAGCGCGCTGTCTTGCTCGCCGAGGAGCTCACGCGGCGCAAGATACGGCTCTCCTGGTCCGCCAATAGCCGCGCCGACGTCGACTACGAGACCCTCCGCGCGATGAAACAGGCCGGACTACGGCAACTCTGCGTGGGGTTCGAGAGCGGTGACCAGCAGGTTCTCAACAAGATGAAAAAAGGTATCAAGGTCTCCCGATACGACCAGTTCATGAAGGACGCCCGACGGTCAGGTGTCTTGATCCACGGCTGCTTCATCGTCGGCAGTCCGGGCGAAACCCCCACCACGATGCAGAAAACGCTCGACCTCGTGCTGCGCATCAATCCAACCACGGCGCAATTCTACCCGGTGATGGTCTACCCGGAACCGAGGCCTACGCACACCTCGAGCGTGCGGGAATGCTGGCGAGCACGGACTACCGTGA
>CAZANL010000014.1:0-20974 GCA_964486115.1 uncultured Planctomycetota bacterium | reverse complement strand
CCCGAAGGAGAAATCGAACTGCTCGGCATCAGGATGCGCAGCCCCTTTCTCGCCGGTCTGCTGGAGAAGATCGGACTCGAAGCGGAGGTGGAGCGAATCGGCAAGTACAAGTCCGCGGGGGACATCTTCACCCGCGAGCAGATGAGCGAGGCGCACCGCGAGATGGCCGACTCGTTGCTGGATGATCTGCAGTCCGTGGCGGCTCGCTGGATCGCGGAAGGCCGAGGCCTGACCGTCGAGCGCGCTCGGGCCATCTTCGACGACCCGCCAATCGACGCGCAAGCTCTCCTGGCCCGAGGGCTAATCGACAAGCTGCAGTACGAGGACCAGCTGATCGATCAACTCAAGCAGCGCAGCGGGCAGAAGAAGACCCTGCGCGAGATCGACGGTCGGCAGTACGCCCGTCGGGCAAAGCGGACGCGCGGACCACTGATCCTGCTGATCAACGCCGAAGGGACGATCGTGCATGGCCCGTCTCGGCGCTCTTCGCTGTGGGGTCGAACCGCTGGCTCGGAGAGTCTGATCGCCCTGTTGCAAAAGGCGCGCAAGCAGAAGAAGGCCAAGGCGCTGATCCTGCGTATCGACAGCCCGGGAGGCAGCGGTCTGGCCTCCGCCCTGGTCTGGCGCGAGATTCGCCGCACCGCGGAGCAGATGCCGGTGATCGCCAGCATGTCGGACGTTGCGGGATCAGGCGGCTACTACCTGGCCATGGCAGCCGACTCAATCGTGGCCTACCCGGGGACGATCACCGGCTCCATCGGGGTCGTCGGTGCCCGTTTCTCGGGAGGCCCACTGCTCGAGAGATTGGGCCTGGCCTTCGATGGAAGCAGTCGCGGCACGTTCGCCGAGAGCACCGTCTTCGACCGGCGGCTGAATCCCACGGAGGAGGCCCGCTTCCGCAGCAAGATCCGGCGATTCTACGACCACTTCGTCTCCCGGGCCGCCGAATGCCGCGAACAAGGCGTGGAACAGCTGGAGGCCGTGGCCCAGGGACGCGTTTGGACCGGCGAGCAGGCGCTCACGCACCAGCTGATCGATCAACTGGGCGGCCTGGAGACCGCACTCGAGGAGGCCCGTCGGCGAGCCCGGCTCCCAGCCGGCAGTCCTGTCCGGGTCTGGCAGCTGGGACCGCCAGAGAACCAGCTGGCGGCCCTGATGAGCCTGCTCAGCTCGCCCGCCACCATCGGTGGACCGTTGTTCCGAGCGGGTGAGCCTCTCGCGCTGGCGCCCGAGCTGTGCTAGTGCCCGGCCTTACTTGCCCTTGAGCTTCCGCTCGATCTCCAGTCGCTTCAGCCGCTTCTCCAAGATCTCCAGATCGAGCTGCGCCTTCTGCACTTCGAGTTGCTTGCGCTGCAGTTGCTTTTTGAGCTCCACCTGTTGAGTGGCCAGGTCCCCGGCCTTCTTCAGCTCCTTGTTTATCCGATCGACCGCCTTTTTCGCAGCCCGACGAACCTGCTGATCGCTGTCGGTCTTGGCGGCTTGCTTCAACGCCTCGAGTGTGGCGGGGTCCGCCAGCCGCCCCATCACACCGGCTGCCTGGCGGCGCAGTTGGACCTGGGCGCTGCCGATCAGCGCCAGCAGCTTCTTTCGCACCAGATCGCCATGATTATTGACGAATCGTGGAAGCAGGCCGACCGCCTCGCGTCGCACGGCCTGCGAAGCTCCGCTGGCGATCGCAGCGAACACCACCTTCAGATCCGCAGCACCACCGAGCTCTGCGCGACATTGCAGTGCCGTCCGCGGGTACAGATGTCCATGGGAAGGGAGTTGACCATACTCTGTCAGTAGCTTGCCAGCGTCCTTGACTCGCAGCCCCACCAGCGACTTGAGGGATTCAGCGACGACCCAGTAGCTGCGGTCTGCGCACAGACGTCGACGCAGCACCGCTTCCGACTCGGGGCCACTGAATTTTCGCAGTCCCTTGACCACCGCGGCCCGCACCTTGCTGGAGCTGTCCTCGGCCGCCTGACGCAGAAGTGAAAGCGACAGCTGCCCCCCGGCCGCAATCAGGATCTCGGCCGCCTTCTGTCTCAGGGCGAAGGACGAGTCCCCTGACAAGACCCGCCCCAGCGCCTCCTGAGCGTCGAGCCGACTCCGGTGCGCGTGCATCCGTTCGAGTGCGCGCAGCCGTCCGAGCACACAGGCATCCGTGGTGGCCTGAAGGATCAGCTCTTTCAGCGACTTCTTGAACTCGACTCGACAGAGGACCCAGCCACCGTCGTTGAACCGCACGTACTCCGGCCGGGCCGCCAGTGGCCAGCGCAAGACCTCCTTGCGCTGGCTCAGCTCGAAGCGGCGCGTCACTCGCTTGCCATTGACCCGCACGGCGATATCGATGGGCGTGCGAAAAACCGGAATCTGTTTTCCCTGTTGTGTCTGCTCTACAGTCAGCATCAACTCTCCGGCAACATAACGGCGCCCGACACGGAACTTGGGATAGCCCGGCTGTAGCACCCACTGCTTGAAGAACCAGTCGAGGCGCTGGCCCGAGACCTCCTCCATCGCCTGCCGCAGGTTAGCCGTCACCACGGTCTTGAGCCAGTGCCGCTTGGTGTAGCGTCGGATCCCCTTCCAGAAAACGTCATGGCCCAACACGTGCTGCAGCATGTGAAGCACCCAGGCCCCCTTACCGTAGCTGCGTCGGTCGAACAGCGAAATCGCCTTCTTGTATTTCAGCCGGACGACCGGCAGGGCCCGTTTGTCCTCCGCGCCCATGTAGCCGCCCTTCGAGCGATCCAATCCGATCCGCATCCGATCCACTCCGTGGCGCCGAGCTTGCCACAGATGGGCCAGATAGGTCGCAAAACCCTCGTTCAGCCACAGATGTGAATAGCTCCGACAGGTCAGCGCGTCGCCAAACCACTGGTGGGCCAGCTCGTGCGCCACCAACCCCTCGCTCGACATATCCAGGGCCGCTCGCTCGTCATGCACGGTCCGGGCCGAGAGCGTGGTGGCCGAGCTGTGCTCCATACCGCCCCACTTGTAGTCGTCGACCAAGACCTGATCGTACTTGCTGAACGGGTACCTCATCCCGGTCAGCTTCTCGAACATGAACATCATCGCCGACGTCTGTGTGAACGAGCGACCGGCTTCCGCGGCATCGCGCTTGTGGGTGTAGTACGCCATCGGCACCGGGTGCTTGGATCGAATGACGACCCGTTGATACCTGCCCACCATCACGCTGATCAGGTAGGTGCTGTGCGGGACCTGCTGCCGCCAGTGGAACGTCTGCCACTGGCCGTCCGCTTTCTCCTCGATCAGTCGCCCATTGGAGATCGCGGTGAATCCCGGCGGGACTCGCAGGACCGTCTCGCTGGTCGCCTTGTCATCCGGCTCGTGATATCCCGGAAACCAGTGGTGCCCCTCGTAAGGCTCGGACTGCGTATACAGCTGCCAGGGCTTGTGCGGATTGGCGTGGTCCGGGCCGACGAAGTAGGCCCCCAGGGTCGGTTCGCAAACCTTGTATCGAACGTCGATCGTGAATGGAGAGCCTTGTTCCAGCTGAAGTCCTTTGAGGTGGATCACCAACCGGGGCGCCTTGTGCGCGAAGAACAGCTTGCGCTTGTTCGAGGTGACAGATAGCACCTTGATCGATTTGGCGGCCTTGAGCTGCAGTACCCGGAGCCCGGCCTTGCTGGCCCGAAGGTCGAGCGTGGCGACCCCCTCCATCCGCTTCTTCGTCGGATCGACGGTCAGCCGCAGCTTCACGTGGGTCAGGTCGCAGGGCCAGCTGGTATCGGCGGTGGCGCTGCTCGTGAGCAACAAGAACAACATCAAAGTCCATCGGGAGCAGCTGTTCATCGTGGTGCCTCACCTCGAGTGCTTGTCTGGAAATTCAGCGGTTCGAGAACAGGGCCTGCCCCGAACCGGGAGGTGGATTGTGCCGACACGATAGAATGCTGTCAACGGAGCTTGACGGGGATCGGGCGACTGCTGAACCACTCGTCGGCCGGGACCCGCCGACGCGAAGGCCGCCACAGCGGACCGAGCCAGATGCTCGAGGCACTGCTCAGCGAACCGTCGGCAAAACTCAGCCGGTAGTCGACCCCATACCAGATCTTGGCACCGAGAATCCGACGCTCGGCATACTTCACCCGACGCAGGTTGCCCACCCCGAAGTAATAATAGGCGGCAGGCACTCGAGACTCCTGGCACAGATAGATCACCCCGGCCAGCCGGTGCCGGCCGCTGGCCGGAATCCGGCCCAGCGGATAGTCGGCTCGCCAGCGCCACCAAGGCTTGAGTGTCTCGAGGGCCACGCGGTCGGCGATCGGACCCCAGGCCCCCAGAAAAAGGTCGTTTTTTCGGCTCAGAAAATGCCGCGCCATCGCCTTGGGGCTGAAGAAGTTATCGGCGGTGTTCGGCGCCCGCTCGATCTCCAGCCGGACGAACAGTTCCCTGCCTCCCAGCGAGCGGCCAGCTTTCCCTTGATCGGTACACAGGTCCACCCTGAAGGTGCACGTCCGGTAGTTTCCCCCATTGAACATTCGGGGCCGCCGCTCGTCATTACCACGGTAGTTGACCCGCTGGACCGACCTGTCCGGCGAGATCTCGGGACGCGGCGGCCGACCATAATCACGGAACGTGGTGGCATAGAGTTGCCGAATCTGTCTCGCGCGGACTCTGTCGCGGTACCCCAGCCACGACACCAGCCAGGCCGACCACGCTCAGAACACTGGCCAGTCGTGGATGTCGGCACAGCACTTTTCGGCTACAGACGATCCCGACCACTACCGTGGCAACGCCGTACACCACCCAGCCCTTCTTGCTCACCAGATTGATTCCGCTCGGGCCATCCGTGATCAGCCAGAACGAAAGAAGCCAGGTCTTTGCCCCGGTCAGCGCACCGCACGCGAGAAAACTCAAACCGGCCGAGCGGCGGCCGGCCCATGCCACCAGCAGCCCGATCAGCAGCAGCAGCCCCGGCAGCAGGCGGGGGTCCTCGCGGAGCCTGTAAGACCGCGGTCCTTTTTCGAACTGGGGCAGCGCTGCCACGTACTTTGCCGGGTTCTTCTCGAAGATCCCGATACAGCGTTCGCAGCAGAACCAGACCGTACGACCTCTGTAGACGGTCGTGTAGTGCGCAACGACGAAGTTGGTCTTGCTCACTGGGCAGTAGCGATTGGCCGGTGTGGCCGCTCCAGCGCCGGCAGGCAGCACCATCAGCAAGAGGAAGATCAAACGCACCGCCATCCGACGAATTCTCTCAACCGCCTTCGGACTTGTCAACGTGCGCGGTACACTTGGGAGAATGACCGCCCGTCAGCGTTTCACCGCGCTCTGCCTGATCAGTCTGGTCTTGATCGCTCAGGCAGCCTGCTGGGCCCGAGTCGTATCCTCCGATGCCACGCCACTGGTCGGTGACTCGGGTGAGCTGTATCGCCGTGGCCTGCTGACGCTGCACCGGTTGGCCGATCCCGAGGGGCGCCCGGTCCCCCCGCTGATGGGCCAGGTGATCGGGCTCTGGTTGAGGCTCACCGGGCCAGGACGCCTGTCCGTCGCCCTTTTTTCGTTACTGGTCTACCTCGGTATGGTCGTCGTCTCCTGGCAGCTGGCGAGTCGAATCGCCGACGATCCGGCCGCAGGTTTCCTGGCCGGGGCCTGCTGCGCCAGTCTACCGGGGATGATCGGCCCCGCCCGCTACCTGATCCCCGATTTTCCGGCCGGACTGATCGTTGGCCTGATCTGGGTCCTGCTGCTGGCCAGCCGCGGTGCGGGGCGCTGGGGCCCGATGATCTGTGGTGGACTGCTCGCCGGTGCGGCCATGCTGTGCAAGGTCTCGATGGCAGTCTATTTGTTGCCGCTGGCTGGCTGGGTCGGCTGGCAGCTTTACCGAGACCGGGCCAACCGGGGCCGGCTGGTCTTGGCGCTGGCGCTAACGCTGGCTGTCGCGCTCCCCTGGTACGTGCGAGAGACCGGCGCGGCGGCCAGTTATTATCTGGCCGATCCGGCGAGTAGCGGCAGCGCCACCTGGGGCATGCGGCGGCACAGCGCAGAGTATCTGCTGTATTATCCCCTGGTGCTCTGGCACGAGCTGACCGGTCCGCTCCTGGGCACCGTGCTGGCCATCGGCTTGCTAGCCGCCATCCGTCAACGGACCAGCTGGAGCTGGATCGCCTATGCCGTGACCGTGATCGTCGGCTTCTCACTCTGCCCCTTTCGTGTGCCACGCTACCTGTTCGGCCTGCTGCCACTTCTGGCGGCACTCGCCGGTATCGGGCTGGCGGGCCTCCTTCGACACGGGGTCGCCTGTCTGGCCTTGGGCAGCGCCGTCGCCGCAGCCGGGCTCGGCTGGTCGATCCTGCAGGTTGTCGCTCCCCAATTCAGCAGCTTCCCACCCCTGGCCTACCACGCGACGGACAACCTGCACGGAGAGGATCTCGCTGGCATCGGGTTGTTCCGGCCGACGACAGGCAGCTGGGGCGGAGACGAACTAGCCCAACTGGTGCGTGCCCACAGCGAGAGCCACGAGGTGCTGCTGGTCGTCGGCACCCGACAGTTCGCCGCCTGGGACCTGCGGCTGGCTCTCCTCGAGCGGGGCGTCGACCAGGCGCTCGAGATCCCCCGCCAGTGGCCTGCGGGCGACCTGTCCCTCGTCCTGCCCACGGTGAAGCTGGTGCTGCTGTCCGACTATTCGGTCTTCGAGAGGGACTTCCGCCGGCGCAACATCTGGCCCACCGAACCCGAGGAATATTCGCGGCGGGGCTACCGCATCGAGGTCGAGGCGGAGAAGTGGTTCGCGCGCTCCCGAAGCGAGTTCAGAATGCTATCCCGCCGCCTCACCCCAGATGGAAAGCACATCACGCTGTTCGTTCGAAAATGACCCGGTATAATCCTCAGCCATGATTCGCCTGGGGGTTAATGTCGATCACGTCGCAACAGTACGTCAAGCGCGTCAGATCAGCGAGCCGGACCCGGTCCATGCCGCTGCAATGGCGGAGTTGGGCGGAGCGGACGGGATCACGATCCACCTGCGAGAAGACCGCCGACACATTCAGGACCGGGACCTGAGAATCCTCAGGGAAACCGTCAAGAGCCGCCTTAACCTGGAGCTGGCGCTGGCCGAGGATGTGCTGGCGCTAGCCGAGGAGACCCTTCCGGACCAGATCACCCTCGTGCCGGAAAAACGGGAAGAGGTCACCACCGAGGGCGGCCTGGACGTGACGGCCAACGCGGCGGCACTGTCCGCCGTGGTTCAGCGGTTCAGTCGCCACGGGGTCGAACCGACCATATTCATCGACGCCGTCGAAGAACAGGTACGAGCCTCGGGCGATCTGGGCTTTGTCGCCGTGGAGTTCAACACTGGCGCCTACGCCAACGCATCGGGTGACAAGGCACGAGTGCTGGCGGACGAGATCGGCCAGATGGGTGAGCTGGCCGGCCCGCTCGGTATGGCGTTTCATGCCGGTCACGGGCTCAACACCCTCAATGTGCGTGACATCGCCCGCCTGAACGGCCTGGCCGAGCTGAACATCGGCCACAGCATCGTCGCTCGGGCATTGTTTATCGGTTTCGAAGCCGCTGTCCGCGAGATGAAGAAAATCCTCGAAAGCTACGGGGTTTAAGGAGCAGATCATGTTCGAAGGCTCACACGTTGCGATCGTCACACCCTTCAAGAGCGGAGCCGTCGACTTCGACAAGCTGGGTGAGCTGATCGAGTTCCAGCTAGAAAATGGCACCCATGGAATCGTACCCTGTGGAACCACCGGCGAGTCCCCCACACTGTCCCACGCTGAGCACGAGGAGGTAGTCAGGTTCACCGTCGAGACCGTCGATGGCCGCGCGAAAGTGATCGCCGGAAGCGGCTCTAACAATACGGCCGAGGCGGTCAGCCTGACCCAGGCCGCGGAAGCGGTCGGCGCAGACGGGGCCCTGGTCATCACCCCCTACTACAACAAGCCGACGCAGGAAGGATTGTACCGACACTTCTCCAGGATCGCCGAGTCATCCGGCATCCCGCTCGTGCTGTACAACGTCCCCAGTCGCACTGGGGTCAACATGCTGCCAGAGACCACCGCACGGCTGGCCGAGCTGCCGACTGTTCAAGCTGTCAAGGAGGCGACCGGCAACGTGGCCCAGGCCAGTCAGGTCATCGAGCTCTGCGACATCGAGGTCCTCTCCGGAGAGGACGGACTGGTCCTACCGCTGATGGCCGTCGGTGGCAAGGGCGTGATCTCGGTCGTGGCCAACGTCGCACCCGGTGCGATGTCGACGATGGTCGAGGCCTGCCTGGCCGGTCAGTTCATCGAGGCTCGTGTGATCCACCTCAAGCTGTTCCCGCTCAGCGAGGCGATGTTCTTCGAGACCAACCCGACACCGGTCAAGACCGCACTGAAGTTGATGGGCATGTACGAGGGCGAGTTTCGGCTGCCAATCTGCGAGATGGGTGACACCAACACCGACCGCCTCGCCGCAGCGATGAACGCCTTCGGCTTGATCTAGCACCGTGCCCGCGCCGCGTCAGGTCCTGATCGCCCCCGACTCGTTCAAGGAGTGCCTCAGCTCGCGAGAGGCGGCCGAGGCGATCGCCGCCGGCATCGCCGACGAATTTCCAGAGACCCAGCTCGACCTATGTCCGGTAGCCGACGGCGGCGAGGGGACCGTGGAGGCGCTGGTCACCGCCACCCGCGGCGAATACAGGCAAGTCGAGGTGGAAGGCCCACTCGGAAATCCTGTCTGTGCGCGTTACGGACTTCTCGCGGATGGAACGGCAGTGATCGAGATGGCCGCGGCCAGTGGACTGGCACTTGTGCCCGCTGGAAGACGAGACGTGATGGCGGCCTCTACCTTCGGCACCGGACAGCTGCTCGAGGCCGCCCGGGAGGCCGGAGCCCGGCAGATCATCCTGGGCATCGGAGGCAGCGCAACGGTCGACGGAGGCGCCGGAGCACTTTCCGCACTGGGCTTCCGTTTGACCGATCTGAAGGGCGACTCGCTAGCACGCGGTGGCGGCGCACTCGAGCACTTGGAGCAGATCGAACCGGCCGGAACGCCAGAGCGGTGGGCCGGAATTCGGGTATGCATTGCCTGCGACGTGGACAATCCGCTGCTCGGCCCTCAAGGCGCAGCGGCGGTCTTCGGCCCGCAAAAGGGAGCCACGCCGCAACAGGTGCCACTGCTGGATGCTGGCCTGGCATGTCTGGCCGGCTGCCTGTCCACAGCCCTGGGGGCCGACATTGCCGCGATTCCCGGCGGGGGCGCCGCCGGCGGTCTGGGCGCCGGGCTGATGGCTGGCATCGGTGCGACCCTGGAGAGCGGCGCTCAGCGCGTCTTCGAGGTGGTCGACCTGACCGCCCGGCTGGCCCGAGCAGACCTGGTGATCACCGGAGAAGGCGCCATCGACGGGACCAGCGCCCGTGGCAAATTGATCGGCACGATGGTCCAGCACTGCCGGGCAGCTGGAACGCCGGTGGTGGCTCTCGTCGGTAAGCTGGGGCCGGGATGGGAAACCTTGCTGGAGGACGGGCTGACGGCGGCTTTTTCACTTGCGCCGGGACCCGACGACCTGGAGAATCTGATGCGTGAGACGGCCGTCCACCTGCGTCGGCAAGCACGTCAGGCGGTTCGTCTCTTCAGCGTGTGACCCCCCTGATCACGACTGCAGTAGGAGATCGAAGTATGCGTATGCTCGTCTTGGGTCTGCTCCTCGTCGGCCTCTCAGGCTGCACGGTTTACAGTTATTACCCGGTCTCCCCCCCACCCGGCCACGTCCACCTACACGACGGCCAGGGGCACTGCGGCGCATGCGGGCTCTACTTCTACGAGGGCGCCTATTTCAGCGCAGCGCCACACGGCTGGGTACAGATCTACGGTCCGGCCGGACCGCCCTATCCCAAATACCACATTCACGTGCACGACGGGTATGGGCACTGCAACGAGTGTGAGTGGTACTTCCTGTACGGGCGGTGGTACGAGTACCAGCCGGCTGGCTGGTTCGAGTTCTACTACCACAACTGATACGCCCCGCAATACGGCCTGCAATGTGGCACCGAATACGCAATACCATGCATATTACTGGCCGCATTGCATTACTCCTTGAGACGCGGATCGATCGCGTCTCGCACGCCTTCGGCGAGCAGGTTGTAGGCCGTCACCGCGACGAAAACGGCCAGACCGGAGAAGATCGTCAGCCACCATTTGCCACGCGGGTCGCTCTGCGCGCTGTTCAACAGGCTACCCCAGCTGGGGGTGTCTGGCGGGATGCCGATTCCGAGAAAGGACAGTGCGCTCTCGGTCAGGATCGCCCCGGCAATACCAAATGCAGCGAGCACCAGCACAGGAGCCATCGCATTGGGCAGGATGTGGCGAAAAATGATCCGCGGGGCGCTGATGCCCAGCGCTTGCGCAGCCAGGACGAACTCCTGCCCCGACAGCCGGATGAACTCCGCCCGCACCAGACGCGCCACCCCAGGCCAGCCGGTCACGCCGATCACCAGCATCACGGTGTAGATGCTGGGAGGGAGAAAGGCCATGATGATGATGATCAGGAACAGGAAGGGAAAGCAGATCACCACCTCGATCACGCGAGAGACCAAGATGTCGAACCAGCCCATGAAGTATCCAGACATCGCGCCGAGCAGCACGCCGATCAACACGTAAATACTGACCGAGACGAAGCCCACTGAGAGAGACACCCGCGAACCCCAGATCATCGACGCCGCCACATCATAGCCCCGACCGTCGGTTCCCAGCAGGTGCGGCGCAATGTCTCCTTCGTCCTGCTGCGAATCGGCGGCCCACGAGGGAGGCACGCTGGCCGAGACCTTGACCGCTGATTTGTCAGGGCTGTAGGGGATCGGTGAAAAGATGAAGCGCTCCCCCTCAGCGGACTGCAGCGCGTGTTGCTGATAAGGCTCGATGTCGTTGTGTGAGGGATTGGACCAGACCCATAACAGCGCCACCAACAACGGTGGAGCGAATATCAGTCCCAACCGAATGAAGAAGGCGTTGAAGGGGTCGACCGCCCACCGATCGAAGATGCGATCGATGCGCTTGCGTAGCAGCAGGAAATAGACCGCCACCAACAGGTAGAGCGACATGAAGTAGAGGTCCCAGCCCGACAGCTTTCGAATCAGCGGGTAGTAGTCAGCAGGCACCAGCTGAATTGCGTCCAGCTGAAATGCCACAGAGGCCTTCTCCCCCGTGGCCGACATCTGGTCCAGCAGCTTCTCGTCTGGACTGGCCGCCGCGATCTGCTCGTACTGCCTATTCAACTCCGCGACCAGGGGCGAAACCGTTTCGGGCAGCTGAGACTCCAACTCACGCAGGGTTCCACGACAAGCCGGTAGGGTATTGGACGCCAGCTCCTGCTGCCCGCGTCGCAAGAAACCAGCCAGTTCACCATGGGAGACCTCCCAGCCGTCCAGGTTGCTCTGGTACGTGACCGGCCGGGTGCAGTGGGCGTAGAGTGGATAACCACTGGCCAGAAACGGAGCGAAGATGGCGACCGTGAACAGCAGCAAGACAGCAACCCCAGCCAGGATCGCAAGCTTGTTCTTGCGGAACTGGGTAAAGACCAGCTCCCAGTAGGTTCTACCAGGAATCTCGGTCGGTGGCTGTTCAGTCATCTCAGGAGTAGCTGATCCGCGGATCGGCCAGCGCGTAGGACACATCAGAGAGCAGAATACCGACCAAGGTCAGCAGCGCACTGAACAGCGCGATGGCCATCACCACCGGATAGTCCCGATTGAAAACAGACTCGAAGGCCAGCTTCCCCATCCCCTGGATCTCGAACACCTGCTCGATGATCACGCTGCCGCCGATCAGCGCGGGCAGAACATTAGCCATGATCGTCAGGATCGGGATCAAGGAGTTTCGCAAGGCGTGCTTGAGCACCACCACCCGCTCGGGCAACCCCTTGGCCCGTGCAGTGCGGATGAAGTCGGCCCGGATAGTCTCCATCATGCTGGCCCGCATCTGCCGACTCAGATAAGCAAACGAGGCATAGGTGTAACACAACAGCGGCAAGGTGGTCTGGGTCAGCCAGTCGGCCATCCCAGTGGGGTTGCCGATTCGCGTGCTGCGGTAGGGGAAGAAGTTGAACTGCTGGTAAACGACCCAGCCCATCACGGCCATCAATGGCAGCCCGAGGCAGGACAGCAGTGCCGCCCGCTCTCGGGTTCGGCCCCGCTTCTCGGCCAGCAGCACCACGCCGATCAGGCCGAGCAGACAGACCAGCAGAACCCCCGACCACAGCAGAACATGACTTGTCCCACGGCGCTCTCCGCCCGTACAGAACAGGATCATCAGGTTACCCACCCAGAAGCTGGGCAGAGAGTAGAGGATGAACAACCCCGTCGTCGTCACCCGATCCCCCAAGGTGTAGGGCTTGCTCGCAGAATAGATGCCCAGCGGAATCGCGATCAGATAGGCCAGCAGAATCGACAGCACGGCCAGCAGCAGGGTGACCTTGATCCGTTCCGGAAGGACCTCGAGAACCGGCTTGCGCTCATGCGTCGATTCTCCCAGATCACCGCGAAACAACTGACCCATCCACGTCGCATAGTGGGTCTCGGTGAAACAACGCAGCCAGCGAACACCAGTGGTCAGATCCGTGTAACTCGCACCATCTTCATTCCAGAAGCGACGCCAGCGTTCCTCATGCTCCTCCAGCGAATTGCGACCCGCATCGCTGGAGGGGCTGACTCCAGTATCAAGCCGCCAATTCGGTTTCCGATTGATCTCGGCCAGCGCCCGGCAGACCAGTGCCCGGCGTTCAGGGCCCGAGTCACCTATTGCTCCCATCAGCCGCTCGTTGGCCAGCGTTCCGACGGATGAGCGGAGCGCGGAGATCCCCTGCGCCTTGCCGGACGCGAGAAACGTCTCGACCTCGACGCGCGCCTGGTCCGGCTGCAACCCTGCCCCGTGCGCTTGCCACCAGCGTTCCCAGCCCGCACGATCCAGCTGTTTTCCGGGCATGACCTTCAAACCCCGAGCCAGATCGGGCAACGACTTGAGGATGTATCCCGCCTGCTTGTCGTCAGCGGTTTTCAGTAAGCTGAAGGCCGGCTCGAGCCCCGCAGCACCAATCAGGGCAAGCTTGTCGGGCAGCTCCCGCTGAACCGCCTCGTTGTCGTCTTCGTAATCCTTGACCCGGTTGCGCAGATTGAGCAGCCGGTCGGTCGGATTGATGTTGAAGAAGGGAGGCTTGTCGACACCAAACCGCTTGCGGAAACGCTCCAGGTCGTCCCGCGAGAGGTTCGCTTTTCCGCCAGACTGCTCCGCCTGCGAGATTGCTAGTTGTGCCGGGTCACCAGGCGTCAGACGCGCGATGCCCAGGGTCACGACGGTGATGCCGAACAGCGTCACGACCATCAACAACATGCGCCGGATTACATAGTTCAACATCGAGCAGCCCGCTGGTTGCTAGTTGCCAGGCTTCTTCTGGAAGCGCCGGGGAATCCACCACTGAGTGTAACGAGTACCGTAGCTCAACGTCGGGAAAAATTTCACCCCGCGAGTCCGCTGACTACCGAAAGCCAGGGTGTAGAAGCAAAACATGAAACTGTAGGGCTGTTCGTCGTTGACGATCCGATGCATCTTGCGCAGCAGCGCCCAGCGCTTGTTGTTGTCCAGCGTCATCCGCGCGGTCTCGATGATCTGATCCACCTCGGGGTTGGCGTAGCCCACGTGGTTGCTGCCCTTGGGCCCCTGGCTAGAGTGCCAGATCTGATAGGGGTCAGGGTCTACCTCGGAACCCCAGGCGTATCGCACGGCGTCGAACTTACGGTCGTTGACGGTCTTGGCGAAGATCGTCCAGTCGATCTTGCGGATATTGACCTTGATGCCAGCCTTCTGCAAGTTCTCCTTGACCTTGACCGCGATGTTCTCGTGGTACTTGCGCGCGGTGTGAATCAGGTACTCGAACTCGAAGGTATGAACCTTGCCGCCCTTGTCCCGCCAGTCGATCCATCCATCACTGTTACGGTCCACGTAGCCCGCCTTCTTGAGCAGCTTCTTGGCGGCGACCAGATCGTACGGCAGCGGCTTGATCGATTTGTCGTAGGCCGGCGAGTTGTAGAAGAACGGACCGCTGACCGGAAAGGCGAGACCGTGATGGATATCGCGGCCGATCTTCTCCCTCGGAATGAGCATGGTCAGCGCCCGGCGCACGAGCTTGTTCTGAAACACCGGTTTGCGCAGGTTCCAACCAACGTAGGTGTAGACCGGCGTCATGCTCTTCTGGCAGACAAAGTTCTCCTTGAACCATCGGTCCTTGAGCTGGCTCTTCCAGGTGTCTGGCTCGACATCCTTGTCCAGGTCGACATCCCCGGAGGTCAGCGCCTTCACCGCCGCCAGCGCATTGCCGATCACGACGAACTGGATCTTGTCCAGATAGGGCATCTGCGGCTTCCAGTAGGGATAGCCGATGGTATTGATCGGGCAGGCGTCATAACGTTCGAGCGTGATATGGCTGGCCTTGTTCCACTCGGCGAACCGATAGGGCCCGTTGCCGATCGGCGCGTCGTTGTTCTTGTGGGTCTCGTAATCCTTGCCGAATGTCTTGAGGTCCCCCTCGTACTCCTTGCGCCAGAACACGTGGCGCGGAACCGGCTGGATCGCTCCTGACAGCCCCAGCGATTTGAAATAGGGCTTGGCCCAGTCGTACTGGATCGTGTTCGCGTCCAGTTTCTCGTAGTGGGTCAGATCGTTGTAGTAATTCTGGATGTTCTGCGCATTGACGTGGGTGTTCTTGAGGATGTACTTGATCGTGAACATCACGTCATCGATGGTGAACGGCTTGCCGTCATGCCAGGTGAAGTTGTCCCGAATCGAGATCACGTGGCGACAGCCGGGGCGCAGCCCGTTCATCGACTTCTTGCCTGCGCCCTTTCCTGTGTACCAGGACTTCTGAGCCAGACGGCTCCGGGGAATCTCGATCTTCTTGGCCTGGGTCACGTCCTCCACCTGGTAGGTGTAGCGCCCAGGCTTGGTCACGGTACCTCGTGGTTTGAGCGTCGGACCGTTCTTCTGCGACACCGTGCCCTTCTTGTCATCGATCACCGTCTCGAACTGGGGTAGGGTGTAGAGCCACCCACCTTCGTAGAAGACGATCTTCTTGCCCTCGACCACCTCGGCGATCCTGCCGTAACGCCGCAGGTACTGCGTCTTTTCCGGGTCCTCATCTTCCGCGCTGGTGCCATCAGGTAGTAGATCGATGACATCCTGGGTCTTCCAGTAGCGCGCGATCTGGGGGATGTTCTCCAGCGTCTCGTCATCCTGATCGATCATCGGCAGGTTGAGGTAGAGATTGTTGATCTCGGCCTGCCCAGAAGTGTTCTGGGTCACCAGATGGCGGTTGAAGCCAGGCGGAGCGG
The DNA here is from genome assembly GCA_964486115.1 of uncultured Planctomycetota bacterium. Classification (GTDB taxonomy): domain Bacteria; phylum Planctomycetota; class JACQVV01; order JACQVV01; family CAZANL01; genus CAZANL01. The sequence goes on along the minus strand of CAZANL010000014.1, from coordinate 5,657 downwards.
TCGGGAGGCGGACCACCAGGGTGCCCCCCCGGACCGGGACGGGATTGGTGCGCTCCTCGTTTTTCAGAGACGTGTTCGAGGAGTCCGCCTTGACGAACTGCTTGAAGAAGTCGAGCGTCATGACCTGGACGCCGCCAACCGTCGCAGGTGAGCTCTTGCTGGACTGGCTCCCGTTGTTCACCGGCTGGTTTACGTCCGTCGGGTTCTTCGAAGAAGAGTCCTTCTTCTTGCTGGTGTCAGGACCCCGTTTGCCGCGTTCGCAGCCGACCAGACACAGGCACAGGCTCACGATCATGAAGCTGCCTACGAGCCTCTTACACATGGGAACTCCCCCCGTTGAAATTTCGCTAGATGTAGATGCTGGCACCACGGACGGGCATTATAGCGCTGCTGTCAGCTCTCGGCCAGTTTGATGCCCAACTGCAGGCCTTCGACCTCCGTGCCGATGAAATCCTCACCGGCCTGCCCCACCAAGAGCACGCTCTCGGCTTGGGCGGTGGGCGACAGATCGGACAGCCCCTCCTCGATCGCCGCTAGTTGTGCGTCGCTTCCCGCCACGGTCAACTCGGCGATGCGGGCCTTGAGCGAGAGACTGCGCTCCGACTTGAATTTCCGCACCGCGGTCACCACCGCGATCCCCAGCTCCCCTGCCTGGCGAGCGGACTCGTCTTCGACTCGCTCCCCCGATGCTCTCGGCCAGCGAGTCAGATGAATCGACTTTTGTCCCTCGTGTGGGCGGAAGCCGGCCTGGTAGATCTCCTCGGTGAGGTGTGGCATCACCGGCGCAAACAACTTGAGCAGAGAAAGCAGACACTCGTAGAGGGTCGCCTGCGCCGCCCGCAGCGCCGCGCCTCGGCGCCACGCTCCTCGGGGTTGTAGATGCGGTCTTTGACGATCTCCAGATAGTTGTCACAGAACGCTCCCCAGAAAAACTCCTCGGTGTGGCCCAGCGCCGTTGAGTATTCGTACCTGTCCAGCTCACGTGTCACCTGGGCGATCAGGCGGTGTAGACCGGAAAGCAGCCAGCGATCGAACAGTGCATAAGCCGGCGGTTCGTCGGAGGGCGCGAATTCCTCCAGATGCATCAGCGAGAACTTACTCGCGTTCCACAGCTTGACCGTAAGCCGCTTGCCGATCTGATGGATCTTGTCGGAGAAGTTGACGTCACTGCCCAGCTTGCTGTGAGCCGCCCAGTAGCGCACCACGTCAGCCGCGTACTTGTCCCGGTATTTGCGGCCATCCTCGTCCTTGCGCAGCGCCGGCTTGACCTCCGGATAGGAGGCCAGCAACTCCTGCGGCGCGATGATGTTGCCCACGCTCTTCGACATCTTCTTGCCCCGCTGGTCGAGCGCGTGCCCCGAGATCATCATGTCCCGCCAGGGGATCTGCCCGGTGTGAAGCCAGCTGGCCGCGATGGTATAGAAGGCCCAGGTCCGGATGATGTCGTGCGCCTGTGGCCGCAGGCTCATCGGCGACAGTGTTCCGCCGAGATCTGACGGCTCACCCCACCGGTAGTTGATCTGAGGTGTGAGAGCGCTGGTGGCCCAGGTGTCCAGAACGTCCGGATCCGGTTCGAACTCGGTCCCGTCACACTCGATGCAGGTCCTGCGCGGCAGGCTCGAGAGCGGATCGACGGGCAGATCGTCCTCACTATGGGCCACGTTCGTCGTTCCACAGTCCTTGCAGTACCAGAGCGGGAAGGGAACACCGAAGAACCGCTGACGGGTGACGCACCAGTCCCAGTTCAGGTTCTCGACCCAGTGCACGTAACGGGTCTTCATGTAAGCCGGATACCAGTTGATCTTGTCCGCCTGAGCGATCAGCTCTTGCTTCTTGTCGAGTACCCGGATGAACCACTGCTGGGTCACGAGGAATTCCAGCGGAGTCCCACATCGTTCGTGACACTGCACTGGGTGATGGATCCTCTGGGTCGATCCGAGAAATCCATTCGCTTCCAGTGCCTTGGCAATCGCCTTGCGCGCTTCGATCAGCCGCAGCCCCCTGAAGGCCCCGGCCAGCTCGTTCATCTTGCCGTCCCGGTCGATGGCGATGCGCAGTGGCAGATCGTGATCCTTCCACCACTGGATGTCGGTGGTGTCACCGAACGTGCAGCACATCACCAGACCGGTCCCCTTCTCCGGGTCGGCCTGCACACTGGGCAGGATGGTCACCGGCTGACCGAAAAGCGGGGTGCTCGCTTCCTGCCCCTCGAGCGCCTGGTACCGCTCGTCGTCCGGATGATAGAAGATCGCCACGCAGGCCGGCAGCAGCTCCGGACGCGTCGTGGCGATCGTCGCCTTCGAGCCATCGGGCAAGGTGAAGTTGACGTCGTGGAAGCGAGATGGCAGGTCGTTACTCTGGGTCTCGGCCTGCGCGATCGAGGTCTGGCATTCCGGGCACCAGAGACTGGGGGCCTCCCTGCGGTACACCTGGTCTTTCTCGTAGAGCCGTAAGAAGGAGCGCTGACTGATCCGCCGGCAGCGGTCGTCGATCGTCGAATACTCCAGCTCCCAGTCGACCGAGAATCCGAGCTTGGTCCAGAATTCCTTGAACTGCGCCTCGTACTGCTGGGTGGTCTCCAGGCAGAGCCTGACGAACTCACCGCGATCCATCTGCGTCGCCTGGATTCCACGGTCCTTCTCAACCAGCCGCTCAGTGGGGAGACCGTTATCGTCGAACCCAAACGGGTAAAAAACGTTATAGCCCTTCATCCGCCAAAAGCGGGCCACGATCTCGGCCTGCACATAGCTGAACACATGGCCCATGTGGATGTGACCCGAAATGGTCGGGGGCGGCGTGTCGATCGAGTAGATCGGCTGCTCGCTGTCGAGGCGGAACTTGAAGACGCTCTCCTCTTCCCAGAACGTCTGCCAACGGGCCTCAAGCTCAACGGGCTTCAGCTTTTTGGGCAGTTTATATGTCATGGTGCGCTTTTCTAGCACATGGCAAGGTCAAGTCAAGGTCAGCCACATCGCTGGAGTTTTGCACACAACAGACGCGGTGCTAAGCTATTATGAGCAGGGGGGGAAATTGCCGTGCCGAAGCTCGGCCTTTACCGAGAAAGACTCATCTGCGTCAACCACCAGCAGCGTCCGGGTTACGGCATCTGCCGACGCTGCAAGACCGTCCTGTGCTCCGAATGCGCAACATTCCTCGAAGGCGTGTTGACCTGCCCGAGTTGCATCCATTCGCTGGCCGAAAAGCAAGATGTCGGCCTGGTCGCCGTGGGCGACTCTACAGTGGCTTGTTTCGTGGTTCTGGCCATCAGCCTGGCTGGCAGCATCCTGTCTCTTTATGGAATGACTCATCTACTGCGTTTCTGATGCCCGATCATCAAGAGCAGATACTCGCGTCCTACAGCGTGTCGCAGATCATCGATCAGGCGGCCAACCGCCTGGCTCGTAACGCCCTGCCGGCCTACGCACTGAGCCTGCTGACCAGCGTCCCGCTGCTGCTGGTCGTGCTGGTCTGGGGCGACGTCACCCGCGGCTCCGTCAGTCCTTGGGTCGACCAGTACCGCGAAGAACTGGTCCTGGGGCTGTGCATGCTGGCCTCCCTGCTCCTGCCGGTGCGCCACCTGACACATCACCTGTTGATCCAGTACGTCCATCGCCAGGGCCAGGGCCAGGGCAAACGCACACACCTCGATGCCGGCTGGCTACAGGTTCTTGCCACGGGCGCCCTCAAGTCGTTCGCGCTGATCCTCTCAGCCACCTACTTTTTGATCCCGCTTCTACTGCTCTGGCCTCGCTACTGGATCACCGCCTCCGTCGGCGTGTTCGAAGGGCAGTTTACCGAGAAGGGGCTAAGGCGCAGTTGGCAGCTCTCCGACTCGACCTGGATCGAGGGGATGCGAATGGGGGCCAGCTTGTTGCTGGTGGTCCTGCTGCTGGGAATCAATCTTCACTTGCTCCAGCCCATGCTGTTCGGACTGCTCGAAGTTCTCGGCGGATTCGACCTCTCGACGCTGGCCCGCTTGATGCGACTCGACAACCCCGAATACGTGTTCCTGCTCGCTGGTGTCATTTTCATCGTCCTCGACCCTCTGTTGACCCTAGTAGGTGCCGAAATCTACCTCAACACGATGGTCCACCAGGAAGGTCTAGACCTCTCGTCGCGCCTGGACCGACTGCTCGCTCAGAATGGCTCCAGAACATGAGAACCGGGTTGCTGGCGCCGATCCTGTTCTTGCTGTGGCTGCCCACCGGCTTAGGACAGGCGCCCGCCCGCAAGCGCCTCTCAAATAAGCTTCCAGCTCCGCTGTCTGACGCGGCCAATTATCCCAAGGGCACGGTAGGCCGCATTCTCAAGTTGCCGCGGTTCGCCCCGCTGGTCAGATCACGCACCCCGGCCTGGAAAAGCCAGCTCAAACAATCCCTCGATGAGTTGAACAAGATCAAACTTCGGCCGATCAGGGTCAAGAAGCCGAAAACTACGCCCCCCCCACCACGCAGCAGCTCGTCCTGGAAGTTTTGGCGCCCGCGATTACCCCGCTTCCGTCTCCCGCGGATTCCTCTCCCCAGCCTGCCCTCGATGCCACCGTGGTTGAGCACTTTTCTACGTGGCACCGGCTACGTGATGCTGCTCGGTCTGATCGTGTTCGCGACCATCCTGTTAGAACTGCTGGTAGCGTACCAACTTGCGCGAATCTTCAAGCTCGACATCGCACCGCGCCTGCTGACCCTGCTGAAGAAGTTGACGCCATTCATTGCCGGGTCTGGCAATCAAGCGTCACCTGGCAAGTCCGCGGTCAACATCAAACGCCGCACCAGGTCGACCGAGCGTCTGGAATTGGAACAGCGAACGCCACGTGGATGGAAGGCGCACGCCATTGAGCTGATGGCGGCGGGTCGGGGTCAGGATGCTCTTCGCGCCCTCTATCTGGCGCTGCTGGCGCGACTGGACCGCCAAGGGTTGATCCGGTACGACCCATCCAAGACGAACTGGCAGTACCGAATGCAGTTGCCCGCCGGCACGATCCGCGATGCCTTCAGTGAGCTGTCCAGGATCTTCGACCGGACCTGGTACGGTTCCTACCCCTGCGACGCCTCCGCCTTTCACCGGGGGAGCATCCTGGTCGACCAGGTTCTCCGGGAGACTGACCGTTGAGGATCAGGCTCTCCCTCCTCGTGGTGATCTGCCTGGTTACGCTGCTGCTCTGGGGCGGTCGCTGGTACCTCGAGGGCGGGCTCCGCAATCAGGCCAGCGCACCTGTCACCGGTGTCGCCTGGACACCCGACGCCGATGGTCAACTGGCTTCGCGGCTCTTTCTTGAGCGGCTCGGACTGGAGGTGCACCCATTTCGCTCCCAGCTGACTTACATGCGGGATCGGGGAACACTGATCTGCGTCGAAACCGACCAGACAACTGTGATCGATGTCGCGGAGACCCGAGCGATACTGGACTGGGTCTCGCGAGGCAATACGCTGATCATCTACACGGACCAGCAGAACGAGATCCTCTCTCGGCTTGGCGTCGAGATCCTGGAGGGCACCAGCCGGACCCCCTCTCAGTGGCATCCGGTGTCACGTCGCCTGCCACTGCTGAAAGGCGCTGAAAAGCCGAACGCCGGTTCCGCCGGACGCAGCCTGTCATGGACCGGCACCACTGACCGCACACACCTGTACACCCGCGGAGAGGAAGTCACGTCCTCGTAC
>CAZANL010000013.1:8465-21288 GCA_964486115.1 uncultured Planctomycetota bacterium | reverse complement strand
CGGCTTCAGCTTCGAGTTGACCGGACGAACAAGAACGCAGCGCATCACCCTCACCGGAGGGGTGCGGGTCGCCGGCCTGGCCGAGATCGGCCAACCATCACTGCGTCAGGGAAGGTGGGAAGTCCCCTCGAACGACCAGGCCGACAGTGTCTGGGATGGGTTGCCCTTCGCCCGTATGCAGGACGGCACCCTCTGGTGCTTCGACCTCAGCCGTCCGAGCAACCTGGGCGAATACCCCGTGTTTCGCTACGATCCTAAGCTCCGGCAGCCTGTCGAGTTCTTGGATCACTTCGTCGACTGGGTGCAGGAATGCTGGCCGGGCACCGATTCGTAATGATGGCCAGGATGAACGGCGGGCCCCGACGGCCCCTTCATTTTGCAGGATTCCTTGAAAGTCCCCGACCGAAAACGCATTTCACTCACCAGGCCGAGCGTTGCCCGTCTGGGGCCAGACAGAGCTGAGCGGACCGACTCCCGCGTTCTCGGGTGCAGAGGCAGTGCCCCGAAACCCACTCCGAATGGAGATAGACAATGCGCATTACAGCACTGGCGGTCGGGGTGATGGTGATGATCAGCGCCTGCAATCCTGACGTCGAAATCAAAAGTGATCGGATGGGCACGCAGCCAAACGACGGCAAGAAGCTGGTGACGCTGGCCCAGATCCACAACGGCGTGGTCGGACGCCTGGGCCAGAAGCTGGGGACGATCGTCACGATCCGTGGACAGGTGGTCAAGAACCGCTCGAGAGCGAAAGCCCACAGTGATGTGCCGTTCTGGCTCGAAGTCCAAAGCGTGAACGGCAGGAGGCTCGCCCAGCCAGTCCTGTTCAGGTTTCCGTCGCTCAGGGCAGATAAGCCGAAGACCCCTCAAATTGGCGATCGCTTCGCATATCTGGCGTACGAGGGCGGCGGATTCACCGGAACCCCCGACGGACTGTTCGACCACCTCGACGGGGAGTTTTATGCGACAACCAGCTTTCACTTCGAGACGTACCTGCGCGTGCTGAAGCAAACCCGATAGCCCGATAATCCGGTCACGTTCCGACCGAGAAACCCGCCAGGTGCCAGGGACGTCGACAGTGCCCATTCCGGAGTCGTCCGCTGGCTCAGATCGCTGCTGACGGCGACTCTAGGGATCCGATCGGAGCTGCAGAAACCCCTGATCGTCTGTCACGATCGCCCCGCTCGCAATCAGGTTGGTGACTGCGGCACCGATCACGATAGCGATCTTCTTGCCCAGGCGAGAGAAGCCCAGCAGCCGGGCGGTGCTCTCGACCAGCGCATCCTGCTTGATGCCGAAAGCACGCCCGACGACAATCTTGACCGCCTCGCCCAGTTCCTCGGGAGCGATCAGCTCGGCCCGCGTGACCGGACAGTCTCCATCGCGTCGACGGACCGGAATCGCCTGGTTGGCCGAGCGCCAGAGAAAATCCCCGCGGCGCAGCGCCAGACCCCGCTCCAGGGTGAGCTCGAGCGCCTCCTCGAAGACCGCACGGGGCCGTTTGGTCGCCCGCGTTCGATAGAGTCCGGTGAGCACCCTGAGCACCTCGTCGACGTGCACCGGCGCCTCGTCCGCAACCACCTGCCCGATCAACGCGACCACCCTGAGCACCGCCGCACTGACCAGCGCCTCGTGATTTCCCAGCAGCTCACGTCGACGGCGGTAGTACGGGATGACATCCTCCGGCTTCGTCGGCGCCAGCCGAACCGGCTCCGGCAACTCGCCAAAATCGACGACCTCGTCCGCCGGCTGACTCCCGGATGCATGCCCGGCAGGCGGGGCGATCTCCTCGTACCGTCGCGGTTCACGCCGCGCGTTGTTCAGCTTTCCGAGCAGGGCCGCCAGCGTCTCCTCGCGCCGCTTGAACCAGTCGACCGACCAGACCCGTTCGACTCGCCAGCCCAGCGCCTCGATCACCTGCCTGCGCAGCCGATCCCTATCGCGTGCGGTGAAGACCGACCGGTAAGACTCGCCATCGCACTCGATCCCAACCAGATAACGCTCGGGATGGTCTGGGTCGACAACCGCGATGTCTATCGCAAATCCCCCGACACCGACCCGGGTCCTCGTCTCCCAGCCAGCAGCCTCGAGCGCTGAGCAGAGGTCGACCTGAACCGCCTCCAGCTCCTGGTCACCGACGGCATCCCGGTCATCGCCCAGCTGTCCGTGCTCGGCGGTGTGCAGATAGCGCTTGAGCGCCGTGACGCCGAGAGCACGGGTCCGACCCAGATCGATGTCGTCCGCACGGATAGAGGAGAAACAGACGCACCGCCGGCGGGATCGGGTGACCAGCACGTTGAGCCGGCGCCAGCCCCCGTCCCGATTGAGCGGGCCGAAGTTCATCGTCAGCCTGCCGGATGGGTCCGGCCCGTACCCCACACTCAGAAAGATGACGTCCCGCTCATCCCCTTGAATCGTCTCCAGGTTCTTGACGAAGAAGGGTTCATCTTCGTGGCTGAGGAAGAAAGCCTCCCGCTTCGGATCAGCATGCTCCCGCCGGAGACGCTCGATCTCATCCTCGATCGCCCGCTGCTGCTGGACGCTGAACGCGCCGACGCCCAGCGTGAGCTGCGGAGTCTCCAGCGCGTGCGCGAGCACCGCCTGGGCCACCACAGACGCCTCGCGCGGATTGTGCTGCCCCTGGCCCCGCATGTAGACGCCGTCCGCGACATGCCGGAAGGTCAGGCCCATCACCTCGCAGCCAGTGTGCGGGCTGGGAAAGATCCGCAGGTCGCCATCATAGAACTCGTCGCTGGAGAAACGAATCAAGCTCTCGTGCCTGCTGCGGTAGTGCCAGCGCAACCGGCAGCGATGGGGCAGTCGCACCACACCCAGCGAGAGGATGCTCTCCAGATCTCCCGCACCCAGCTCCTCGCCTTCGGCGGGCGGGCCGTCGGACTGCACTCTGCTGAAGAAGCTGATTGGGGGGAGCTGGTTCTCGTCCCCCACCAGGACCACCTGGCTTCCTCGAGCAATCGCGCCATAGGCGTCCGCCGGCTCGACCTGCGAGGCTTCGTCGAAGATCACCACGTCGAATTCCAGACCGCCCGGCTCGAGGTACTGAGCGACCGAGATCGGACTCATCATCAAGCACGGCTTGATCGCCTGGATCACCTCTCCGGCGGTGGAGAGCAGCCGGCGCAGGGGCATATGACGCCGCTTCTTGCGTATCTCTGCCTGCACGATGCCCAGCTTCGACGTCTTGTGCGCCGCATAGCTCATGTCTGGCCGGTGCGTCCGGATCTGTCCGGCCAGCTGTCCCCGCATGCCTGAGATCCAGCCGCGATCGGCAGCGGCGAAACGCTCGATCAGGTCCTGATGATCTTCACCGGAGAACCCCGCCAGGGTGGCGCGCTGCTGAAACGCCTCGTCGATCCACAGCCGATAGAGGTGCCGCAAAAAGGTCCGACCCAGCTGACCGCGGGCCACCGCTCCCCCTTCGCTCTCCGCCCAGTCGAGGAATCCCCGAGCCTTGCCCGCGCGCAGCGGCTGCTCCACGGCCCGATAGTCGGCCCAGTCTTGCAGGGTGTCGAACCGTTCGGCTATCTCGTCCAGCCGGGCAGACACCTCGGCCAGTGAGACACCATCCCAGGCGGAGCCGATCCAGCTCTCCGCTTCCGCCTGAACGGCCTCGACCCAGGCCACCCAGGCCGCCCGGGCCACTTCGAGCGCATCATCCGCCTGGCGCAACAGATCGGTCAGCCGGCCGCGGTCCGCGCTGCCCAGGATCGCTTCGGTCGCCTGACGACCGAGGTGTCCAGCGTCCATCCGCCGCTGGAACGCCGGCACACTGTCCGCCAGGCGCCGCAGCGCCTGCCAGTCGCTGTGCAGCCCCTGCCAGAAGTCTCCGAACGGCTCGGCCTGCCGAGCCTCCTCCGACCTGACGTGGTTACGCGCCCGACGACACGCCACCAATGCCTGCAGCAGATCGAGTTGCTTGCCGATCGGCGGCAGCACCCCGTCACGATGATGCTCCCTGATCCGCTTACCGTCGGCGTACCAGGACCAGCGAAAAAAACGCAAGACGGAGGCGTGCTGGGACCGACGCCGACTCAGGGTCTCACCCCAGTCGAGCTCCTCCGCCTCATCGATCATCTCCACTGACCAGCCCCCCCTCTGCTCGACATAGCGCGAGCCTGCGGCCAGCCAGTCCTCGCGACCGCCGTCGCTCTTCCAGCCCAGGTGGGCCAGCACACTGGCCGGGATCTGCGGCGCCTCGGCCAGTCTGTTCCCCTCCTCGACCTGCCCGGCGATTCCCGCCACCGTGGCCGACGGGTCCAGGCCGAGCGATTCAGCCAGTGCGGCGGCCAGCTCACGGACCCGAGCCACCCCAGTGGCCAGCGCCGCCCGCTTCTCCTCGAGCGCCTGGCGTACGGTCAGCGGTGCTGTGGTCAAGCCGGTATGGCGCCAGGGGTGGACGGCCAGGTCCCCCACCCGCTCCAGTCGTCGGTCAAGCGAATCGAGATCCGTCACGGCCTGGCCCAGGTCGGCTTCGGACCACCCCATCGGGTCCGGGATGCCGCATTGCGCCTCCGGCAGCTCAGCCAGCTCGACCGCTCGGCAGATCGCGACAAACGGCGAGATGTTCAGGCCCCCCATGGGCTCGTGCAGCTCGAATACGGTGGCATTCAGCTGGTCCCGCTAGCGGCACAGCTCGGCGTCGTCAGCCAACGCACCAGGGGCTCTCTCGGGAGCCCCATCGAGTGTGCGCCGCAATTCATCGAGCACATTCCGCTTGCTGGTCTTACGGCTGTGTAGCTCCAGAACGAACTCACCCAGGCCAACACTTGTCAGCCGCCGCCTGACCACCTCCAGCGCAGCGGCCTTCTCGGCGACGAACAGCACCGTCCTCCGGGAGGCCATCAGCTCGGCGATGATGTTGGTTATCGTCTGCGACTTGCCCGTGCCGGGCGGCCCCTCGATCACCAGGCTCAGACCCTGCTTGACCGCCAGAGCTGCCACCTGTTGGGAGACATCCGCGTCCAGTACCTGAAAACAGCTGGACGGGCGAACAGAAGCGTCGAGCGTTCGCGGATCAGGCAAGTCCGGCGACTGCTCCGAGCCCATGGATTGCGCCTCGAATCCCGAGAGCTGACGCACCAGCGCATGGCCTCCGAGCGCCTGGCCCTGAGGCCAGTTCCCGGGATCCAGGTCACGGTACATCAGGAACTTGGCGAAGCTGAAGCAACCCAGTGCAATCTCCGGCAGCACACGCCAGCTGTCCAGCTCGTCGACCGCCTGCCCGACTGCGTCCAGATAGATCGGTAGCTCGAAGTCCTCGTCTATCTCCATCTGCGGCAGGCTGCATTTGAAATGCCGTTCACAGAGCTCGATCAGACACGGGTTGCAGATCACATCCTCGTCCAGTCGCTCCAGGCTATAACGACTGTTGACGTTGGCCCGGCTCAGCGTAACCGGCACGAAGACCAGCGGCGCCAGCGACTGACCATCCTCGCTCTGTTCGGTCCACTCCACCAGGCCAAGCGTCAGGTAGAGGATATTGCACCCCTGCTCCATCAGGGCGCTGCGGGCCTTGCGCGCCAGACTGACCAGCCGTTTCTGCAGTTCGACGCCGTCCAGTGCGGTATGCAGATATCTGTCGGCATGACGGGCAGCCGCCGCTTTCTCCTCGGCGATCGGCGCCAGCGGCAGATCTGGCCCCTCGGTCAGCTCTCCATCGGTCTCGGAGGGCCGCAGCGGACTATCCCGCGGAGCCTCCTCCAGCGCCTTGAACTGCATCTTGCGGCCCTTGCCGACCAGAATCTGGAAGATCAGCTCGGGCAGCTCGTCGACGATCTCCAGCGCCCCCCGATTGTTCTTCTTGTGGTTCAGCAGCCGATTTCGACGAGATAGATCCAGCAGCTGACGGCGCGTCTGTTCCAGCTTGGCTTCGATGGACAGGGGACTGCTCATGGAGCGAATCGCATTCTAACACAGGTATGGTTGCTGGCCCTGATCGGAGATAGTAGTCTTCTAGCTCTTCGATGATCGACAAACAGCTCGCTGCCTTCCGGATACTGGTCGACTCCTGCGCATTGACCGAGCAACAGGCCTATCTCAAGGCGCTGACGCATGACGATGAACGTGCCTGGCTGACCAATACCGACGCGCTGGACCTGACGACCCAGCACGCGCACCAGCTGATCCAGCCAAAGCGGATGCGGGCGCTGATCTGGCGTCAGCTCCGCAGCGGGGCGCCGCTTGCGGTGAGCCTGGCTCACGAGATTCGTCGCTTGATCACCCACGATCGGACCTGGCACGCGCTGAAGCGACTGGAGAGCCATCCCGAGCTGGTCGCGCAAGACACGCGCCTGGGAATCCTACGCTGCGGCCTGCTCGGCGGCATTCATCGGATTCGCAGCGCCCGAGCACAGCTGGAGCAGATGCAAGACACGCTCCCGGAGTGGGAGTCGATCTACATGGACGGGCGTCTGCACTGGATGGACGACGAACGACCGCGAGCCAGGGAGCTGCTGGAGCAGATCGAGCCCGACGCCGCTCATCTGCAAGCCTACTGGAACCGGCGAGTCCACCTGCTGCTGGAGATGGGCGAACTGGAACAGGCCGAAGAGCTGGCCCGTCGAGCGCTGGACCGCTTCCCGGAGAGCATCTACTCGCTCTTCGCCCTGTCCAGGGTGCTGGAAGCGCGCGACCGACCCAGGGAGGCGGCCGAACCGCTGGGCAAGGTGATCCGCCTCTCGCCCAAGTGCCTCTACCGACCCTTCATCGAACACCGCCTGGAGTTGCTTGCCGGGGACACGCCAGAGGTGCAGCTCCACGTCGAGACACTCCAGCAGCGACGGGACTACTGCGGCCCCAACACCCTCAGCCTGATCGCCCGGTTCTGGGGCGAGGAGATCCAACAGGAACAGATCGCCAAGGGGATCTGGGACAAGGGCACCTCCTACAAGAACATGTGGCAGTGGGCGCGCGATAATGGCTACGAAGCTCGAGTCTTCAGTGGAAATCCCACGCTGATCAAGAGGCTGCTCGATCGCGGCATTCCGGTCATCACCGAACGCAGCTGGGCCCGCAGTGGGCACTATTACATCTTCATCGGGTATTCCGACAAGCTCGAGGAGTTCTGGCTGCGCGACCCGGACTCCCCGATCCCTGTGCGCTACAAGTACGAGGACTACGACGACCTGTTCCGCTGCCAGGACGCCTGGTGCATGGTCATGCTGCCACCGGAAAAAGCCAGCGCACTGACAGACCTGACGCTGCCCAACACGGAGGAGCGCGAGCTGGCCGACGGCATTGGCGACCGGCTGTTCCTCGACGATCCCGCTGCGCTGCTGGAGGAACTGGACGCGCTGGATCTCTCGGCGCTCCCCAACACACGCGACCTGCTGCTGCTGAGTCTGACCGAACAGCTCGGCCAAAAAGAGCGCCTCCAGGAGGTGGGCCAGCGGCTGTGCCAGAACAACGAGACCTCCGGTGCGCTGATGTCCCGGGTGCTGCGGAGCTGGACCAGCCACCTGCCGCCGGCGCAGTGCCTCGAGTTGTGCACCCAGCTGGTGCAGATCGAGAAGCATCCCGAGACCCTGTCCAACTACGTCGAACTGCTGCTCGAGGTCAATGACTTCAGCCCGGCTCAGCGCTGGGCCAGCCGAATCCTCGAGCACTATCCCGGCGAGGCGTCCAGCTACCTGTCGATGGCCAACCTGCTGCTCCGGCTAGAAGCGGAAGAGAAAGCGATCGAGTACCTCTACATCGCCGAAGAGGTGGACGACAAGGACCCCTTCATCCAGACCAGCCTGGGCAATGCCCTGCTCACCGTCGGCCACTTCGAGAAGGCAGCTGGATTTTTCGAGGTCGCTCTCGAGCAGCGACCCGGCTGGTACTGGCCACTCTTCTCGCGAGCCAACGGAATGGAGCGGGCCGGCCTGCATCAGGAGGCGATCCAGTCCTACCGGAGCAACATCGAGACGACCGCCTGGTACATGCCCAACTATCGGCAGCTGGCCAACCTGCTAGAGGACCAGGGGGATCCGATCAACGCCGAGGGTGTCATCCAGCAGGGGATCGACAACTCCAGCCTGTCCGCCTCGCTGCGGCTGGATCTGGCCTATCTGCATCAGCGACAGGGGCGGTTCGAGGAGAGTCGCAGCACGTTCCAGACGCTGCTCGAGGACTCCCCCGACTACACCTCCGCGCGCGTCGGGCTAGCCAAGCAGCTGATGATCGACGGCCAGATGGAGGCGGCCGTCCCCCTGCTCCAGCAAGCGATCGAAGAGGCCCCCACCTTCGGCTTTGCGGTACACCTGCTGAGTCAGTGCTACGACCGTCTGGGGCGACATGAGGAGGAGGTGGCTCTGCTGTGGGACTGGCTGCGCTCGCACCCGCTGGACAGCGGTTTCGACCTGGCTCTGGCCGAGAACCTGCGGATCCTCGGTAGAGAGCAGGAGATCCTCGACCATTTCGCCCAGCTGGTGGAGTCCGGCATCGAGCCGGCTGGCTTCTGCTGCCGTCTGGGGACCATCCTGCAGCGCTACCTTCGCTGGGACGAGGCCCTCCACTGGATCCAGCGGGCCATCGAATTCTCGCCCGAGGAGGCCTGGGGCCACAGCCTGCTGGGTGACACCTACTGGGAGACCCAGCACTTCGATGAGGCGGCCGCCAGCTACCGCCTCGCGCTGGAATTGCGCCCGGGCTACCTCTGGGCCATTCGCCGGATGGCCGAGTACCATCTGCGGCGCTACGAGGAAGAAGCGATCGAATACGGCCGGCGCCTGGTGGCCTACGACTCCAACGAGCTGGCCTTCCTGCTCGAGATATTCGAGTCCCTGGGACGTGACGAGGAGGCCTATCTGTTCCTGACAACCGAGGCGGAGCTGATCCGGGAGCAGGACAGCGTGCAGGTCCACTGCGGGATCATCCAGGAGCGGCTGGGTAACCTCGAGCAGGCCCGCAAGCACCACGAGACCGCACTGTTCATCGCACCCCACAACGCCTGGGCGATGGGCCGGCTGGCCGAGGTGCTGATTCGCCTGCAAGACCTGGAGTGGGCCGAGCGGTTGTACAAGGAAGCGATCCGCATCTCGCCAGACTACGTCTGGATCCGCCAGCAGTACGTGACCTTCTTGAGCGCGCGCGGTCGCGACGAGGAAGCCATGGAGGTGGCCCAGGAGGGCTTCCGCCGCAATCCCAGCGAAGAGCTGCTGCAGCACGATCTACGCAGACTGTACCTCACGCTCAATCGGGTCGACGAGGGCATCGCATTCCTCCAGGAGGTCAGTAAAACGGCCGAGGAACCGGCCGATCTGTGGTGCCACATCGCCATCCTGCTGCACGAAGAGGATCGCTACGACGAGTGCCTGGAGGCTGTCGATCAGGCCTGCGCGCTCGACCCCGAGGCCGGCTGGCCACACCGCATCGCCGGCCTGACGCACCTGCAACGCCGCGACTACGACCGCGCTGAGACCGCCTTCCGCCGTTGCATCGAGTTCTACGCACAAGACAAGGTCTCCTGGCGCCATCTGACCGACCTGCACCGCGACCGGGGCGAGTTCGATCAGGCGATGGAGTGCGTTCAGCAGCGCCTACGCTTCGACCCGGACGACCTGCAGATCCAGGAGGACCTGTTCGAGCTCTGCCAGAGGGGGGGGCTCTGGCAAGAGGGCGAGACGCTGTTCGCGGAGCTGGAGGAGATCACACGCTGGAAAGACCATACCTGGCTGTGGCGCGGCAAGCTGCGCAACCAGATCAATCAACGGGATGCCGCACGGGAGGCGTTCGATCGGGCGATCGAGCTGAACCCCACGTTCCAGCGGGGCCTGTACGAGCGGGCGATGCTGGATCCCGACAACCTCGAGGACCTCGAGCGAGTGCTCGAGCTCAACCCCGGGCAGGGCGAGACGCTGTCGAGTTATATTCAGCGACTCGACCCGTTCAACGACGCGGAGAAGGGATTCGCGGCCTTGCGCCAGGCCCTGGCATCGTCGCCGGACGAACAGGAGACCTTCTGGCTGGTCAACACCTTCGCCGAGCAAACCGGTGACCCGACGGCCGGGCTACCCCTGCTCGAGTCAATGCTGAGTGTCGTCCGTGAACCCCACGTCCTGCAGTGCTACATCGGCTCGGCCCGGCTGGCGGCGGGCCACATCGAAGAGGCGAAAGCGGCCTTCACCAGCGCCCTATCGACTCACCCCGACTTTTACTGGGCCCACTCCCGGCTGGGCGACCTGCATCGCCAGATCGACCAGGATGAAGAGGCGATCGGCTGCTGGGAGCAGGCGATCGCGGCAGATCCCTCCTACTCATGGCCTTACGACGCGCTGGCCCAGCTGTATGCGGAGCGAGGTGACATCGACGGCCAGTGGCGGATCCTGCGAGCCCGGCTGGCGGTGGATCCGGACAACGTCAACTACCAGTACGAGCTTCAGGAGCTGGCCATCGCCAACGAGCGCTTCGAGGACTTCCGCGGACAGCTGCTCGAACTCCTGCCGCTGTCCCGTGCTCCACACGAGCTGCTGACCCGCATCGCCCATGTGCTGCTGCACGCGGACCAGCTCGAGGAGGCGCTCGAGACGGTCGACCGCGCGATCGAGGCCAACCCTCGAGCCTGGTGGGCCCAGTCCAAGAAGGGCGACCTGCTGCAGGCACTGCAGCGAGAGGCCGAGGCCTTGCCGTTCTACGAAGCCGCCATCACGCTCAAACCGGACGACTGGCACTCCGTCAACGCCATCTTCACCATCCGCTGCAACCGAGGCCAGCAGGACCAGGCCGAAGAACAGATGCTGCAGTACTGCGAGCACCAGCCCGAGGACGAGCAGCTGTTCGGCACGCTGGTCCGCCACTACCGCGACTCGGGCCCACTACGTGGGGCCCAGGCACTGCTAGAACTGGCCGAGCGAGTGCCCGAGCGGCAGCTGCGCGCATTGATGGGAGCTGGGGAGCTCTACAATCACGGGGGACAATACCACCAGGCGATCGAGGTTTACGACGACCTGAAGGCACGTTTTCCGACTGACGAGGAACCCTACCTGGCGTTGATGGAGATGTATCACGCACAGGGCCAAACAGCGCTGATGCTGCGTGAGGCCCTCGCCGCCCTGGCCAACGCCACCCACGAACATGCCGAAGTGGTCGAGCAGGCCATCCTGGCAATGCGGGGAGGCTTCTCGATGGCCCGCATGGCCCGGCGAGATAATTTCCGCAGCCGCATTGCGGCCTGCCCCGATATCGAGTCGCTGGCCCTGCTCGTCGAAGGGACTCGGAAGAACAAACGGTTCCAGCGCTACTTTGGCTCGAACCGGGATGCCCTTGGCCGCAAGGACACGTCGGAGCAGCCGTACGCTGGCTCCAACCAGGATCCCTTCGGCTTCGCCGTGCTGATGGCGGTCGACTACCTGGGCGACGATCCCCCGGCCGCCGAGGACACCGCCCGAACGCTGCTTCGGCTGCGGCCGCGCTCGATCTACGCCCAATATCTGCTGGCCGAGGCGCTGACCCGCACCGGCAAGCATACCGAGGCGCTCGAGGTGCTCCGGCAATTCCTCAGGCAGCGCTGCGACCGCGACGTCGACCGCTCGCAGTTCCTGCTGGCGCTCAACTTCCTGCACGGGGGCGAGCCCGAGAGAGCCTTCGCCACGATGGAGGAGATGATGCAGCAGATCGAGGCCGGCGCGATCTACTACCGCTGGGGGTTCTGCGAGATCTGTGAGGAGCTGGCCCTGCACTGTGCCGCGCAGAGGAACTGGAGCGATGCGAAGCTGTGGCTGCAGCGGCGCAAGCCGGTCAAGAGCCACAGCCAGCCGAGCTTCATCAACTTCTCGGTTCGGCTGGCCTGGGCCGCGCTGACCGGTCGCTCCAGATGAACCAGCTGGCGGCCACCAGCCCCAACAGAGTGATCGCCAGACCCGCCAGCACGCTCCACGGCAGGTAATAGAACGTCACGCTGCGGTCTCGTGGATCGACCGAGACCGACAGCAGTCCTCGATAACTTTCCACCTGACGCCCGAAAACCCGCCAGTTGTGGTCGTGGTTCTGATTGATCACCAACCGCCCCGGCGAACCCAGCGCCAGGTCGACGGTCAGCTTGTTCGGGCTCCACTCTGAAAACGTGGCGCTCCCCCTCGCCGAATCCGCCAGGAACAGTTCACCGCGATAGCTCGGGGCGCCGTGGGGAATCGCCTTCGGCTGGTGATGGACCTCGGCCTCCGATCGAACCACCCCTCGGTTGGACATCAGCCCGGGATACAAATAGGGGCCGATCCGCGGGTGGCGCAAGGGGTACCCCGCGGTCTGCCTGAATACCGGGCTCCAGGACACCGCAGTCGGCGAAATACTGAAGGCCGCCCGCCAGACCGGCCGGTGAACCCAGGTCAGGTCGGCCGCCACGGCGATCAGCAGCAGGGCCGGGGCCAGGCTCCAGCGGGCTGCCTTCAGCTGGAGGCAAGAGAGCCCAAACCCGGCCAGCAACGACAGGACCAGCACCGCGCCAACCAGCAGCCGCGAGGGCACGTGATGCGAACTGAACGGTGGCAGCTGGTGTAGCCAGTACCAGGGAGCAGAGGGTCCCCAGCCGCCCAGTCCGACAGCCAGGAAGACAGCTCCGGCCAGCAGCAGGGGCCAGTGGCGACGGACTGCTCCCATCACGCCAACTGCTCCCAGGACCAGCGGGAGCACCCCGACGTAGCAACCGTATTCCCACCAGCTCCACTGCTGGCCGTGGTCAGCATACAGCTGCTGGTTTGGATCGAGAAAGATGTGGTAGAGAGCACCGGGCCATTCCATCAGGCGCCGCTCCTGGCCATCGGCCAGGCGTCCGTGCTGGGCCAGCAGTTCCAGGCTCGGCAGCAGCTTGACCGCCGAGAGTAGC
>CAZANL010000013.1:0-8455 GCA_964486115.1 uncultured Planctomycetota bacterium | reverse complement strand
GGCTAGACTCAGGTGAAGGGAGAGACCGAAACCATGCCCTGCGTGCATGGCGGTAAAGAGGCTTCGTGCCCCCACCGGCACAAGCCATACAACGACAGCCGGCACCAGCGAAGCGTCCCCAATTGTGCCCCCATTGGCGCCAGCCAAACTGTGACAGTCCAGCCAGCGCCAGGGCTCGCCACGGGGCCAACGAGCGATCTCTCAGGCTCAGCCCGCCTGCCAAAACAACCAGCATCAACGCAGCGTGTGGCGCGGGATACGTCCCCCCCCCCAGCACCATCAGCGCCAGCGTGCCACCCGCCAGGATCGCCCGGCTCGGCCGCTCGACCCCCTGAAGATAGAGCCAGACGACCCAGGGCAGCAGAGCAGCCGCCAGATACCAGGTGTGACCCACCGCCAGATGCATCGGATACAGGCCGCACCCCATGAAAATCACCGGCGGTAGCATGGCAGCCGCCCCTCGAAGCTCCAGCTGAAGGGACAGCTGGTACATCCCGAACAGTCCTAGCACCAGATAGAGCCAGATCTCCAGCTTGAGGCCCAGCACGGTCCCACAGAGCAGCAGCAGGAGGAAGGAGGGAGTCAACACCCGACTCTCGGGGTGAGCCAGTGCAGGCGTTCCACCGAAGGACCAGGGGTCCCAGAGGGGCGCCTGACCGTATCGCACCACGCTCTCACGGGCCACGCCATGGTAGAAAAAATGGAGATCCCAGTCCTCGATCCCCTGACTCTGAAGCGGGCCTTCGAAGACCGGTGCGCAGTAGAACGCGGCACACCCACCCACCAGCAAGACACTCAGAATGAGCCTTAGAAGACGCACAACGGCACCCTAACACCCGAATAAGGAGCTCAGCGCTTTTTTTTCTGTTTTTGCAGAATTGCGGTTGCGCTCATGACGCACCGCGCTATACTTCCACTCAAGAATAACGCATCGCGTCAAACAGATAACCCCCAGCGGGACACACACAGAGGAGCACAGTCATGGTGAAGGCAATCGAGAACATCCGGGAAACACTCAAGGTCGACACGCTGAAAGATAACTTCAAGCGGGTACGCCACGCCGGCCTCGGCGCGGCCGTGATCATCCAAGAAGAGGTCGTCGATCTCGTCGATCGGTTCATCGAGCGCGGCCAAGCCGCAGAGACCGAAGGCGTCAAGCTGTTCGACAAGTACTTCGGCAAGCGCAAGGACGGCGCCAAGAAGGCCGTCAACAACATCGGCGAAGAGCTCGACACCCGCTGGACCAAGGTCCTCGGCCACCTGAACCTGACCACCAAGTCGGACATCGACGAGCTGACCAAGCACCTCGACAAGCTCTCCAAGAAGATGGACACGCTGGGCAAGAAGAAGCAGTCCTAGCACCGACACGGCCGATCGAGTGAAGAAAGGGAGATGAGACCGATGTCTCACCTCCCTTTTTTTGTCGTCAGCCCTATAATGCCGCAATGCATAAGATCAAGCGGTACGCCAACCGAAAGCTATACGACACCACCGACAAACGCTACGTCACGCTGGACGAGATCGCGAACCTGGTACAGAGCGGCGACGAGGTGGAGGTGATCGACAACGAGTCGGGAGAAGACATCACCAACATCACTCTCTCCCAGATCATCTTCGAGAAGCAGAAAAAACGAGACTCTTTCGTGCCCCGCTCGATCTTCCACGATCTGATCCAGAACTCGGGCAACTCCCTCTACGACACCTTGCAGAAGCTGATGCAAGGGGGGCTGGGCATGGCCCTGACCGTCGAGAAGGAGGCGGAGCGAATGCTGCGCAAGTTCGTCAAGGCGGGCGACATCACCGAAGACGAGGGCCGGAAGCTGCGGGATCAGCTCCGCTCCCAGGCCGACAAGACCAAGTCCTGGATCACCACGCAGATCGATGAACGGGTCGAGCAGGTTCTGACGCGACTGGGCGTGGTGACACAGAACGAGCTCCGCGATCTGCTGACACTGCTCGAAGAGGTCAAGCAGAAGCTGGCCGCTGTCGAGTCGGCCAAGAAGGACTGAAAACTGCCACAACCCAGGCCTGGCTGGCGTCAGGTCGTGCCAGTCAGGGGACCGAGAGCAACTCCGACGAACACCCTATCATCACCGGGGCTCTCGCACGTCAGCGCCGACCGGCTGGCCCTGGCCAGACTGCAGACCCTGCTCCTCCCCGAACGACAGATCAAACCCAACGTCACCGGGTGTGCCCTCGCGCAGCACATGGTCAGCGCCTCCGACGAAGACGCTCCGCAGATCTCAGCCGAAGAAGGTGATGACCACCAGCAAGGCGCAGCCAGCGGCGGCCAGCAGCATCAGGATGCGCACCAACCCTCCCCCCCGCTCAGAACTTAGCATTGGTGATCTTCCCCCGATGAAAGGTCTCGGTTTGCGCGTCACAGAGAACAGGGGAACCGGGGGAGGGCTTCCCTCGGTCCAGAACCGAAATCTTTTCGACCCCTAGTGCCACGCGTTAAATGCACGAACGTGCTGAGGCCCCGCTCGGCGAGCAATATGCCTCCCACCGGACACCCTCGATCACCCCGTCCCTCCCGAGGCACCGCACTGCTCGCCAGTGCCTCCCTGGAGCGCCACCGGATAGGGCAAGCTGGCGCCAAACTCGATGTGGCGTCCATCCCGGTGGAAGAAGCGCCCGTTGGGACCGCCCGGAGGATGAGTCAGCAGCAGCAAGACGATACTGACCGCCGAGAACGGGGATTCGGTGGCGTCCGGGTTCATCTCAGTCCGGGCAATGCCGGGGAGGATCCCGTTGATCTGCACGTCCCGCCGCGGGTAGCGCTCCGCGAACTCATGGGCCAGCGAGTGGCACAGACTGTTCAGCGCTGCCTTGGAGATGTTGTACAGACCCGTACCCACCCGATAGCCCCACCCGGCGCCGGAGCTCATCAGCAACACCCGCACCGCATCGCTGGACAGCAGCAGGTCGAAAACGGCCCGCGTCAGCAGCCAGGGTCCACGCACGTTGGTATCCATCGTGGTCTGCCACAGGGCCAGCGGGGCGTCCTGCAGCGGATACGGGCCACAGTTGCCAGGCACCGCGGCGCAGTGCACCAGGCCATCCAGCGCACCGCACCACCGCCCCACCCGCCGCGCGGCCTGATCGATCTGCTCGGGATCGGTCAGGTCTGCGGGCAGTGGCTCCAGCCTGCCGGGAGCATTCAGCGAGCACGCCAGGGAGATCGTGCGGTGCAGCTGCCGCTCTCGCCGCCCGGTAAGGATCACGCGGCAGCCGGCGGTGGCGAGGGCGCAGGCGACAGCCTGCCCGAATCCGGTCCCGGCGCCGGTAACCCAGATGGTGCTCTCGGACAGGGAGTGCCAGCGTGGGGCGGGCAGACCGAAACGGTGTTGCTGCCAGTCTTGCGGGGCGAGCTGCTCCAGTACCGCAGTGCGGACCGGTTCAGGCTCCCTTGAAATCGGTCCCATCGGTCATGATCTTGTCAACCACCTCCTTGGCATTGTAGCGCACCTCCACCCCCGCTTTCTGGATTTCCGTGCAAATCCGATACAGCCGCTCGACCCGGATCGACTGGTCGATGTAGGGCTCCTCGCTGTACCACAGATCGAGGGGAACTTCGGATGGGTTCTCCGCGTAGATCTGCTCGCGGTCGCCGCGAAAGTGGATGTTGTGCTTTTCCGGATCGGCGTAGTACAAGCTGCCCGGGACCAGCAGCAACGTGTAGACGCTGTGGAAACAGTCGATGTAGGGAGCCAGGGCGATGATGTTCTCGATCGACTCGTCGATGTCCTGGTCGGTTTCACCGGGTGACCCAACGAGCAGGTTGGTGAAGATCTTGATGCCGGCGGCGTGGCAATCGCGGAAGTTGCGCTCGACCAGCTTCATGTTGTAGCCCTTGCGCTGCAGCCGCAACAGATGGTCGGTCCAGCCGTCCACGCCGAAGGCCAGGTATTCCACCCCCGCGGCGGCCAGCACCTCGAAGAACTCTGCGTCGCTGCGCTTGTCGATCCGCAGCTGGGTGTGCAGCTTGACCTTCAGCCCACGCTCGGCGATGCAGCGGCCGAGGTTGCGCAGCGTGACCGAATCGCCGATCGCGTCGCTGACGCTGAGGCCGAACTCGCTAAACCCTTGCTGGACGAACCACTCGATCTCGTCGGTCACGTGCTCGGGAGATCGGGTGCGCCAGGGAAACCGCTCGGCGCAAAAATTACACAGGCTCCACTTGCAGCCTCGGTTGAGAACGATCGGAACCGACGAGACGGTGCCGTTGTACTGGTGCCGGTAGAGCTTGATCCGCATGTAGTCGTAGGTCGGAAAGCCCAGCTGGTCCAGATTGGCCACCAGTGGCGCCGGCTTGAAGACCCGATCCGGCGAGTCGAAGCGGGAGACGATACCCGGCAGATCTGTCGGTAGCTCTCCAGCCAGCAGCTGCTCGATCAGCCCGGAGAGGGTGCCCTCCGCCTCCAAAATGACCATGTAGTCGAATTCGGGAAAGACAAGCGGACCGACCGTGTGATAAACGCACTCGAATCCGCCAACCAGGATGACCGTGTCTGGCAACGCGCTGCGAACACCATTCACGACCGCGCGAGCAAACAGCCGGCTGGAACCATTCAGCGAGACCCCCAGTATCTTGGGGGCGGCCTCGACCAGCCGGTTGACGATCGTGCGGATCTCCGGCGCGAAGTAGTCCACGACCTGCTGATTGTGCCATTCCCCGACGCTCTGGGCCCACCACGGATCCTTCGGCATCACCTCTCCGTCGGGGCTGCGAATCTCGCTCTCCTCGATCCCGTCGAGGATTCTCTGAGCGTGGTATCGGTGATACAGGATCGCATTCAGGTCCATCGTCTGATGGCGGACGTCCATCCGCTTGAGCGCTTCGTGGACGTAGCCAATACCACCTGGAAAGCTATTGAAGTAGCGCGGGGGGAACTCCAGCAGGATCACATCCTGATCGCTCTCGAACTCGATCGGCGGGATCTTGGTCGGATAGATGCTCTTTTTAGGGCGGCGGTAGGCACGCTCGGGGATGACGTCTGGGTCGAGCTCCTCGATGACGCCCAGAGTCACGACCTCGATGTCCGGACGAAGCAACTCGAGAGTGCGGGTCATGTCGGTGACGCAGAGATAACGCGTCGAGCACAGAAAGACGGTTCTCGCGGCAGCCGGCAGCTCCTCCGCTGGGAGCACGGACAAACCGTGCAGCGGCTGCCCTAGGCCCTCGGGGTCGTCCTCGATGATACAGAGGGCGTCTGCGGAGAGATCGGGCACCTGTTCGAGCAGGCGCCTGCACACCCAGCCCGCTCCGTACAGGCAGAGGCCGGGCTGCTGCAACAAGTGCCGACCGAGCACCTCGAGCAGGGCGCGATCCGCTTCCCCGCCGTCATTGGCCAGGCAGTGATTGATGAACAGCTTCAGCCCGTCCGTACGGACCTCCGCTGACTCCTCGGCAACCAGTGCAGAAGGATTGGCCATATCTTCCTATCGGACCATTCACGGGCCTGCTTTAGCTCCTGCTGGCCTGTCATCCGGGCGCACGGCGCGCCTGACCGACGAGGGGCCCCCGGAACACTCCGTGACCCCGACATTCGATCAGCGCCTGCAGCAACTGCTGCTCGCCGGTACAACCGGCCCACCTGACGGCTGCACTCACGTCACGGACGACCAGGGACGGAGAACGGTGACGAGGACCTCCATCTGGATAACTCCCAGGCAGAGGAACTAGCCGCCGCCGAGGCTCCGATCAGCCAACAGCGATACGACTGACTACCCTACTAAGACTCTAATGAGTGCACTAATAAAAGGCGCTCGTCCGCTCCTGGAGCAGGTCCAGCAGCTTCTCCTGGATCTTGTCCTTCACCTCGTGCTTGAGCTTCTGGACGAGCACGAAGTCCCGCTCCTGCCCTGCCTCGTATTGCGCCATGTCGATCGGCTCGTGGAAATGGATCATCCACTTGGACGGGTAGGGCAGACCGCCCAGCGGGCCAAACCAGGGAAAGGTAGGCGTCAGCGGAAAGAACGGCATCCCGATCGGCTTGCCCAGCAGGTCGAAGCGCCCCAGCACCGGCATGATCTCCTCGGAGCCGATGACCGACACCGGGATGATCGGCACCCGGGCCCGCAGCGCCATCTTGACGAATCCTCCGCGACCGAAACGCTGCAGCTTGTAGCGATCCCGGTAGTTCTTGCTGACTCCCTTGACGCCCTCGGGAAAGACGACCACCAGCTCACCCGCATTCAGCAGCGCCTCGCCATTCTCGTTAGAGGCCTGAACCTGCCCACATTTGGTCAGGATGCTCGAAACGAACGGCATCTGGGCAAACCAGGACAGGTAGAGGGCGCGGCCCAGACGCGGCACCGGCATCTCTTCGTGGATCGCGGTGGCGATCATCGCCCCGTCCCAGGGCAGAACACCGGCGTGATTAGCGACCAACAGCGCCGGGCCGTTCATCGGGATGTTCTCCACCCCGGACGTCTCGACCCGCCAGTAATACTTGTAGAGGAAGTTGAACAGCGGGCGAACGACCTCCAGCACCTCGGCGTCGAAACCCCACTCATCCAGCTCGTACTCTCCCTTACGGCGGCGCTGAAGCTGCTCCCAGCGGTCCTCGAGGACCGTCCGGAGCAGAAACATCACGCCCTTGACCCCTTCCGGCAGCTTCTCGCCACCCGCGATCCCGCCAACGAACTCCTTGGCCTTGAGCAGCAGGTTCTTGGCCCCCCCTGGCGCGAACTGACTCAGCGTGGTCTGCAGACCCGGCCAGGAGGAAGGTTCCTCCGCTGTCTTCGGCTCCTCCGGCGCGCCGTTGGGACCCGACACCCGGCTCTGCAGCGTCTCGATCATTCGGTCCAGATCGCTGACGATCTCACGGATCTCCTCCCCCTCGAGGGGCGGCTGAGGCACGGACAAGCGGTCACTGGACATCGGCACCCCCACGTCTTGATGAATGCTGCAGAACGGCCCGCCCGCGACCGGTGCGTTCTTGCAGCGGTCTCCGGCGCGCGTCGTGGCCTGACAATGGTCGCCGCTCATTGCGCCACCTCCTGCTCCGCCGAAGCCTGCTGATCCTGCTTGACTAGCTGCTGAATTCGCTCCTTCTTCTGCATGACATAGTGATAGGCATTGTCGAAGCGTAGCTTGCCGGGCGCGGCGTGATACTTGACGTAGTCGTCCAGAGCCTCCTCGCTAGTGTACTGGGGAGTGAAGCCCATCTGGTCTTTCATCCGCTTGTTGCTAGCCACGCAGCTGTAGCGCAGGTAGTCGATCTCCAGCGGAAAGGGGTTGGTCAGCCGCAGCAGCTTGGCGGTGTCCATCATCCGGTAAGCCGCCGGATGGGGCAGCGGCACACTGATCCGCCCGGTACGCCGCAGGATCTTCGAGAGCGGCAGCACCCCGTCCGAGGCGACGTTGTAGACCCCGGCAGGTACCCGCTCCAGGCACTGGTAGAGCGCCCGCACCAGGTCGTCCTCGTGAACGATCTGGAACAGCGGATCGAAGCCCAGCAGCGTCGGAATGAACTTCGCCCCCAGATACTTCGACATCGGCGTCCGAGCGGTCGGCCCCAGACCGTGCCCGAAACGCAACGTGACCAGGTCCACCTCGGGATGGTCCTGCGAGAACTCCCGACAGTACTTCTCGATCTCGTAGAAGTCACGGTTGTACTGGTAGGTGTGCCCCGACCGCAGCGCCCAGTCCTCTGGAATGAAGTTCGGATTGTCGTATCGTGCGCCATAGACCCGAATGCTGGACTTGAGCACGATCCGCTTGACCCCGGCGTTGGCACATGAACTGAACAGATGCATCGTCCCCAGCAGGTTGTGCTGGAAGACCGCCTCGTTGTAGACCCGACGCTTGACGATGTCGGTGTGGAACAACACCTCCACCTTGTTGGTCTCCAGGATATCGGGCAGGACGGGGTTGCGCAGGTCGACCTGGATGTGCTCTAGCTTGCCCAGCTGGATCTCGGGCGCCTCCGGATCCAGTGCGAGGATGCGTTCGATCCGTGGATCCTCCTGCAGGCAGATCGCCAGCAGCTCTCCCCAGTAGTGGGCCACCCCGGTAATCGCCACGGTGGTCATATCCATCTCCTCCAAAGGTTGAGTCTCAGTTCCCCCTTTTACGCGACATGACGCACCACGTCAAGCCCGCGAGCGGAATAACGCGGCGCGTCATGGGCCGCGTCATGCGCCGCGTCATAGGCCCCGCCAGGCCTCCGGGCGCAGGGGCACAGAACCGGCCAGAGCCCGATCGATGAGCGACAGGATGCGCTCCCGATCAGCCGGCAGCCGTCCGCCGAGCGGCAGGTGGTTGGAGGCATGGTTGGTCCGGAAGAGGGCATTGGTCGGACGGGCCAGGTCGACCAGCGTCCTCAGCTCGCCGAGCAGACCCCCGATCTGGGGCAGCTGGAAAGCGCCTCGCTGCTGCTGGGTTGCGATCGGCGTCCCGGGGACCACGGTCAGCGTCAGCGCAGCCAGATAGTCGGGATCCATC